>CADCUO010000021.1 GCA_902805915.1 uncultured Propionibacteriaceae bacterium
CCAACGCCGATGCTGGCCCGTCGGAGCGAGCAGCGGACAAGGCGTCGGTCAGCTCGGTCATCGTGCCCCACATGATCCGGGCGCAGAAGACCCCGTTGCCGGTGCTGCCCGCCACCACGGCCGCCCGGACAAACCCGTCCACCTCCGTCAGGGCGTCGCCAGTCCGTGCGAGGCCCCACTCGTCGGCGTAGGCGCTGACGCTCTGGCGGCGGAAGTAGGACTCGGGACGGCCGGCGACCCCGGTCGAGCGCAGCAGCCCGCAGAGGAGTGTGCTGCCGCTGCGTGGCGTAGCGCAGATCAAATACGAGTCCACAGGACGGCACGCTAACCCTCGTCGCCGAGACCAGCACGCCGTTAAGCCACTGCCTCCAACGGCCTCGGCCGCTACTAGCAACCCGGATCGACGATCTCGCTAGCCCTTCGCCTGCGGCGCCCAGCTGGACCGAAAGCCGGTCGGCCACTGACGTGCTCCGCACGAGGGTCGGCTACTGACGTGCTCCGCACGACGGTGGCCAAGTGGCTCAGGTGCGACCTGACTGAGTGCAAGCATCTTGGCCATGCCCGTGCTGCGACTTCCTCGCGCTCCAGGAGCCGGCGATGTACGAGCTGTGCCCTGTGTGCCTCTGGGAAGACGACCCGCACCAGACAGCGGACCCCGCAGTACGACGGAGCCAACGGCGTCAGCCTGGCGGAGGCCCGGTCGTCGTACCTCCGGATTGGCGCCATGGACCCCGAGTTTCAAACGATGGTGCGTGCGCCAACCCCGGACGAGGTGCTTGAGCGGAAGCGCAAACCAGGGCTATGAAGCGCTGTTCCGATTGACGGTTGTCGACTACGCCAGGTGCAAGCGTTCCAGGACGAGAGGGACCGAGGTCAAGCAGTGAGTCCGTTCGAGGCCGAGAGCGATCGGCTCACCGAGCGGATAGGACAGCTGGCGCTTCCCGCCCAGGTCGGCCTGTTCGCGGCTGCGGCCAAGGCGCTCATGCCTCGCTACCAGGACTGGGTCGCCGAGTCACAGGGCGCGGCCTTAGACCGGAGCGACCTACTTCGAAAGGCCATGGACCGAGCCTTTCAATATGTTACTGGCGACGCCACCTCAACCAGTGCTGCCCTGCTGAGCGAGCTCGAGGAGGGGACGCCTGGGGAACCCTCCGACGTCCCTTGGGCCACGACCGCCCAGGACTGCTGGATTTGCGCCGACACCGCTATCCGGAGCTCGCTCGCGAGCCATGCAGCGCAGAACGCGACGTGGTACCTGTCTCGAGCCGATGTTCCAGACGACCTCGGAGCGACCTTCCGGGTTCACAGACGGCGGCTCGGAGCTGCAGAACGAGCTCGAGGGCCAGGCGCTGCAGGACCCGGCGCTTCGGGCCGCAATCTCCGCCTTACACAGCGCCGTGCAAGCCCTTCGCACCCCCGTCGTCGATCTTGCTCTCCTCGAACGCTTGGCAACAGACCTCGCGCCCATCAAGCCCTGACGGTGGCGGACGATGCTACCCAGCCACTGACCGCGCGGGTCGCGACTTGCGTGGTTTGGCACAAGATCCAACTACTGCGCCCGTCCCGTATGAGGGTGGGTGGGCTTGTGCACTGTGTGGCGCCCGCGGCGGACAGCCTTACCTCGGCCCGCTCGCCGGCGGCAGCGGCTGAGCTGGGGGTCTCGCCGCCCGCGAGCAGAAACGCCCGGGCCGCCGCGTTGAAGGCATCGGCCGCCTCAACCTGAACCGCATGCCCCGCCCCGGGCAGGACGACGAGCATCGACCGCGGGATCCCGGTGTGCAGTTGGCCAGCTACTGAGGCTGGCGCCCTCTGGTCGTCCTGGCCGTAGATGAGCAGGACAGGCACGGTCACCGTGGCCGATACCTCCCTCAGGTCGGCGGAGGCCAGAGCCAGGACGAGGCGGCGTTACGCCTTCGGCCGGACGTCGCGAAGGATCGCCATCGACGCGTCCAACAATTCGGCCGACGCCGCCAAGACCGCCCTGCGACGACTCGCCGGACGCCACCATCAGCTGAGCGAGGAGATCAGCGAAGCCGATCACGAGATCACCCCATCTCCCTTCGCGGTGTCGGCCCCGAGGTCGCCGGTCAACTCCTGACCAGCGCCGGCGACAACCCCGCCGAATCACCTCCGAGGCCGTATTCGGCCACCTATGCGGCGCCGCGCCCGTCCCGGCCAGCAGCGGCCGCGTCCAGCGTCACCGACTCAACCGGGGCGGCGACCGCCAAGCCAAAAACGCCCTCTGCATCGTCGTGCTCACAGAGGTTGGCACCTTAACGGTGCCAGCGCGGCGCCATGCCAGCCGGCTGCCGACACCCAGCCCTCCTCGACCTGTCGATCGACGATGGTCACCGACCATTCGCCGGAGCCGTGAGAGTCACCGGAAGGACGACCGACCGACGGAGCGACGGCGCCGGGCTACGGCATGCTCAACGCCAGCCCGGGCGTGCACCGCGGCCAGGCCGCTCGAGGGCGCCTCCCAGCCCCGTCTCAGCGCCGACGCTGGTGACAGGCAGACTGCGACGGAGACATCCAAGAATCCGGCTTGCGCCGAAGTGCTGTTGGTACGAGGGACCAAGGAGTGGGGTTGGGTACGGCAGGGTTACTGATCGCTCGGCGGTACCGCCTTCTGCGGCGGATCGGAGCGGGCGGCATGGGCATCGTCTGGGAGGCCCATGACGAGCTCCTCGACCGCCCGGTCGCGGTCAAGGAGCTGCGGTTGCTCCCTGACCTCAGCCGCGCCGAGGCCGACCTGGCCGGTCAGCGGGCGATGCGGGAGGCGCGACTGACCGCGCGGCTGGTCCACCGGTACGCAGTCGCGGTCTTCGACGTCGTCCAGCACGACAACCAACCGTGCCTGGTCCTGCAGTACGTGCCGTCCGTACCGCTCTCCGCACTCCTGCGGGACCTGGGCACCCTGACATCCGCTGAGACGGCCCGGATCGGGAGCGAAGTGAGCTCCGCTCTGGCTGCCGCTCACCAGCTCGGCATCGTGCACCGCGATATCAAGCCGGGCAACGTGCTGATCGGCGACGACGGCGCAGCGAGGATCAGTGACTTCGGCATCGCCCACGCCCTGGGCGAGGCAACCCTGACTGCCACGGGGCTGCTGCACGGGACACCGGCGTACCTGTCCCCCGAGGTCGCTCGTGGAGGCGAGCCCAGCCAGGCCTCCGACGTGTTCGCTCTCGGCGCCACCCTGTTCGCGGCGGTCGAGGGCAGCCCTCCGTACGGGACCGACAACAACCCAGTACGGCTCATGCACAGCATCGCCAGCGGCCACCCCGCCCAACCGCGTCAGGCCGGCGCCCTGACCCCGCTCCTCACGCAGATGCTGTCAGTCGAGCCTGCAGGCCGCCCAACGATGGCCCAAGTCTGCACACGGCTGACCAAACAGGCACCGAGCCCGAACCCGGCCCATCCTCATCTACTCACCGTTGTCACCGCCTCCGTGCAGCCACCGCCGG
>CADCUO010000022.1 GCA_902805915.1 uncultured Propionibacteriaceae bacterium
CGAGTCGACCTCGTCCACGATGGCGAAGTGGTAGTCACGCTGGACACACTCGTCCAGGCTGAGCGCCATGTTGTCGCGGAGGTAGTCGAAGCCGAACTCGTTGTTGGTGCCGTAGGTGATATCGGCGTTGTACGCGCGACGACGCTCGGCCGGCTCCATCTGCGACAGGATGGCGCCGACGTCGAGGCCGAGGAAGTGGTGCACCCGACCCATCCACTCCGCGTCGCGCTTGGCGAGGTAGTCGTTGACCGTGACGATGTGCACGCCCCGGCCGGTGATGGCGTTCAGGTACGCCGGCGCGGTGGACACCAGCGTCTTGCCCTCACCAGTCTTCATCTCGGCGATGTTGCCGAGGTGCAGCGCAGCGCCGCCTTGGATCTGGACGTCGTAGTGCCGCTTGCCCAGGACCCGGTTGCTGGCCTCCCGTACCGTGGCGAACGCCTCCGGCAGCAGGCTCTCCAGGGTCTCGCCCTTCTCGTAACGCGCCTTGAAGTCCGACGTCTGCCCCCGCAGCTCGTCGTCGCTCATGGCGAGGTAGTCCTCCTCGATGGAGTTCACCTGGTTGGCGATGCCCTTCAGCTGGCGGAGAATCTTGCCTTCGCCGAAGCGCAGCATTCTGTCCATTAAAGCCACGGGGGTGCTCTACTTCCCTTGTCGACACAACTTTTGCGGTTGACCCGACAGGATCAACCGATGAAAACTAGCGCGGGTTCCCGCCCAGGCCAAGGGCCTCCCGCCCTCGCACTCGTCCATGGTAATCCAGTGCTGCCCCCCGTACGCCGATCGGCGACGCGCCGTCGCTGGCCTCGATAGGTCTGATCACCCGACGGCGGCCCGCTGCAGGTGCGACGCCAGATCACCGTGCGGTAGCACCACCACCGCGCCCAGCCCGAGCCAGCCAGCCATCGTCTGCAGCTCGGCGTAGAGCTGCTCGGCGATGTGCTCGGTGCTGTACCCGGTCCCCTGCTCGAGCCAGGCGGAGTTGACGCGAAGCATCCCGGCTGCCCGGTCAGCCTTCAGGTCGACCCTGGCCACGAACCTGTCCCCGAGCAGGAACGGGTAGACGTAGTACCCGTAGCTGCGCTTCGGTTCTGGGACGTAGATCTCGATCCGGTAGAAGAAGTCGAAGATCCGCTGCAACCGTGCCCGCTCGAAGACCATGGAGTCGAATGGGGACAGCAGTGCCCGGGCCGCCACCGAGCGCGGGAAACGCGCGGCATGCCACAGGTACATGGACCTGTTCTCCCAGCCCTGCACCGACACTGGCAGCAGCTCGCCGCCTTCCACCAGCTGGGCGATGGCCTGCCGCGTCATCGCCGGCCGGGTGCGGAAGTAGTCCCGCAGGCACAGCTCGCTGGCCACACCCAGGGCCTGCGCCGCCTTTCGGACCAAGCCCCGGACTGACTCCTCCACCGTGGGGGACGGCGCGTTCAGCACCGCCGGCGGCAGCACCTTGGCCGGGAGGTCGTAGACCCGTTCGAACTGGGAGTTCCGCCAGGCGGAGGTGACCTCGCCGCTGTAGAACAACCACTCCAGCACTGTCTTCACCGACGACCAGTTCCAGCCCCAGCTGGTGCGGGACCGCTCCTCGGCGTACTCGATCTGACGGGCGCTGATGGGACCACGCTGGGCCACCTGTTCCCGGACCCAAGCCACCAGATCAGGCTGTTGTCGGGCCACCCGCTCCACACCGGCCCAGACATCGCGGAAGCCAGCCTGCATCCGGAACCGGAGCAGCGGCTGCAGCTGCACGTCGATCAGGCTCGCCGCGTGGCCCCAGTACTCGAACAGCCGGCGTGGCGGTCGGTGGGCAGCGCGTTCCAGCAGCGCGGTGTCGTAGGGTCCGAGCCGGGAGTACAACGGCATGAAATGCGCCCGGGTCACCACGTTGATGGAGTCGATCTGGAACTGGGCGAGCCGATTGGTGACCGCCTGCACATCGCGGATGCCGACCGCTCGAGCCGGCCGGCCGGCGGCTAGCCCTTGGGCTGCCAGCGCGACCCGACGCGCCTCGGCCTGCGACAACGACTCTCTGATCACCTGCGCAGCCTACGGAACGCCCCTGACACTCGGTCCGCCCCTCGTACCGCTGCCGCTACCTCGGACAGCACCTCGAACGGGCCTCCCCGGGACGGCCAACCAACGGCTAGGCCGCACCACCTCCACGAGGTGATGCGGCCGAAGGTCCCACCGTGTCGGCTAGCGCCCGTTGTTGACCAGAGCCGCCGCATTCTCGAGCCGGATGACGCCGTAGTCGTAGGCCCGCCGGCGGTAGACGACGCTCGGGGCGGAGTGCTCGGCGTCGATGAAGAGATAGAAGTCGTGGCCGACCAGCTCCATCGCATCCAGCGCCTGGTCCAGGGTCATCGGAACCGCCTCATGGGTCTTTTCCCGCACCACCAGCGGGCCGTCGCCATGCACCTCCATGCCGGCCACGGTGTGCACGTCCTCAGACCCGTCCACCGACGCCTCCTCGGGTGCGGCGGCGGGCACCTCGGCCGCCGCCTCGTGCAGCGACCGCGGGGTCCGGGTCCCGCGGTGGACCCGCTTGCGGTCAGCTGCCTTACGGAGCTGCGCCATCAGCTTGTCCAACGCCAGGTCGAAGGCGGCTGGCTTGTCCTCTGCAGCAGCTTCAGCCCTTACTACCGGACCCTTGCTGCGTACGGTGATCTCGACCTTGCTGGCTTGGTCATGTTGTCGTTTGTTCCGCTCCGCGGAGACCTCCACCTCAACCCGGATGACACGGTCATCCAGCTTCTCGAGTCGGGTGATCTTCTCCTCCACAAAGCTGCGGAACTGATCCGACACGTTGCAGTGACGGCTCTTGACGACAACATCCATCTCGACCTCCATACGTATGTGGTGATCCACCCGGTCCGCAGGTACGGCTGCGCATCGCGACCGCAGCGTAGGGCGGGTGAACTGACATGACTCCTACCCAGCGAGCCGGTCCCGGTAAACCGGGAGCAGTCTCACGGACAGGAGCCATGAACAGACGCTAGTCCCTGACCAGCCCGATTGCTACAGCGCATCCCCCATCCGCGTCCAGCCGGGACCAACCGAGCATCGCCGACTTCGGTGGACCGCTCAACGCGGGATGCGGTTGGAGCTGGCAAACAGCTCCTGGTCAGGTACGAGAGTCTCCAGCTCGGCCCACAGCGCATCCGGGATTGGGACCTGTTGCTGGTCGACGCAGTCAGCCACCTTGGCCGCAGTCTCGGCCCCGATCACGACACCCGCGACGGCGGCCGACCGGACCGGAAACTGCAACGCCGCCGCCCTCAGCTCCACCCCGTAGCGGCTGCACGCCCGCTCCATCTGCTGCGCGGCATCGACCACGGCAGCCGGCGCCGGCGCATAGTTGTAGCTGGCCCCGGGGCGCGGTGCGGCCAGCAGCCCGCTGTTCAAGACCCCCGCCGCCAGTACCGAGATGCCGCGCTCCGCGCAGGCGGGCAGCAGGTCCGGTTCGGCACCGCGTTCCAACAAGGTGTATCGGCCGGCGATCAGGACGTGGTCGATGTCAGTCTCGGTGGCAAACCGGAGCGCCACCTCGGTGTAGTTGGTGCCGACGCCGTAGCCTCCGATCACTCCCTCGTCCCGGAGGGCGCTCAGCGCCGGGGCGACCTGCTGCAGTGCGGCGTCCATGTGGTCCTCCGGGTCGTGGATGAGCAGCAGGTCGACTCGATCCAGCCCTAGCCGGGCCAGCGACGCCTCCAGCGAGCGGCGTACCCCGTCAGCGGAGTAGTCGAGCAGCCGGTAGCGCCGGGGCGTGCCGAAGAAACCGTCGCCGCGGTCGGGTGCGGCCGGGTCGTCGACCAGCAGCCGGCCCACCTTGGTGGACACTACAAACTGATCCCGGGGTTGCTTTTGCAGGAAACGACCGAGACGCTCCTCGGAGAGCCCGACCCCGTAGTGGGGGGCGGTGTCGAAGGCGCGGATGCCCAGATCCCAGGACTTCTGCAGCGCCTCAGCTGCGGTGGCGTCAGTCACCTCTTCGTACAGTCCGCCCAGGGCCGCGGAACCCTGGACGACTGGTGCGAACCGACTCCTCGCCCGGTTCGTGCCGGGAGGAGCGCTCATCGCTGGACCGGCCGCAGCCGCAGCGCCTGCATGCCACCGTCCACGGGGAGGGCCACGCCGGTGGTTGATCCGGAGCTCGGGGCGGCGAGGTAGGCGATGGCGCCGGCCACCTCCTCGGCGGTGACGAGCCGGCCGTGCGGTTGGCGGGCCTCCAGCGCGGCTCGTTCAGCGGCCGGGTCGTCAGCGGCCTGCAGCAGCCGGTCGACCCAGGGGGTGTCCGCCGTACCGGGGTTGACGCAGTTGAACCGGATCCGCTCGCCGATATGGTCGGCAGCCATGGCTTGGGTCAGGGACAGCACCGCCCCCTTCGTCGCCGAGTACAGCGCCCGGGCCGGAATGCCGGCGGTGGCGGCGACGGAGCAGGTGTTCACCACTGCGGCCGACGGTGACTGCCGAAGGTACGGCAGTGCCGCCCTGGTGACCCGGACGATGCCGAAGACATTGACGTCGAAGACGTGTTGCCACTCGGCCATCGGGTTCTCCTCCACGGTCCCCCGGGCGCCGATGCCGGCGTTGTTGACCAGGATGTCGATGCCTCCTAGCTCATCCACCACCCGGCCTACGCCTGCGGTGACGGACTGGTCGTCGGTGACATCAACGGGCACTCCGAGGAGCGACTGCTGAACGCCACTCTCGAGGGCGGTGGCCAGGTCGAACACCGCGACCCGGGCACCCTGAGCGGACAGCAGCAGCGCGGTGGCGAGCCCGATGCCGCTCGCTCCCCCGGTCACTATGGCCCGTAGTCCAACCAGGGGTGGCTGCGGTGCCGCGCCGTCGGCGGCCTCGTGTTGGGTCATGTCCGGCTCTCTTTCGAAGCATCCCGTCTAGGTGAGGTGAATCTTATGGTGGCCGCGACGGTGGCAGCACCCAAAACCGGAACCCCGCTACGTCGCAGCGAGCGCGCGGCCTCGGCGAGGCTGCTGCCGGTGGTCACCACGTCGTCGACCAGCACGGCGACGCGGCCTGCCGGCGCGGCGCGGGCCACCCGCAGCCGCCCTGCGAGATTCGCCGCTCGGGCCGCGGCGTCCAGACCGGCCTGGTCCCGGACCCCGGAGCGTTGTTCCAGCAGCCGAACCGCCAGCACGTCCATTCCGGCTTCACGGCAGTCGCTGGCGGCACGGCGCGCCAGCCCCCAGCTAGCGTCGAAGCCGCGCCTGCGCACCGCGGCCGTGGCTGAAGGTACCGGGACCAGACAGACCGGGACCGGCTGGCGCGGTGAAAGTGAGGAGTCGATGAGCAGCTGGACAGCGGCTGCGAGCTGGCTACCCAAGATCGGGGTGAGGGACTGAACCTGGCGTTCCTTGTGCGCGCTGACCAGACGCCGCAGCAGCGGGTCGTACGGTCCGGCCGTTGCGGTGATCGGGAACCCCGGTGGGCATGGGTCCGGCTTGGTCATCCTCGACGGCCGGCTGGACAATGCGGTTTCGCAGCTGCCGCACAGGCCGTAGCCGGGCGCCTCACAGCCGGCGCAGGTGGCTCCGAGCAGCAGGTCCGCGGCTGCATCCCACCAGCTGCCACTCCACCATCTGCTCGGCTTCAGCTGCACACTCCAGCCTGACCCGGTCGGTGGACCGCTGAGAACCAGCGGCGCCAATCTGTGGAGGCCCGAGTCCGTGCGGGTTCAGTCCGGAAGAGCCATGGAGATCATGTTGTTGACCAGCGGTGGCCAACCCTGGCTTCCGTCGTCCCGCCAGGTCTGGCCATTGCGGCCCACGATCACGGTGGTCATCGGGTTCCTCAGGCTGACGGTGACCTCGACGGCGTCTGCGTTGCTGGGCTGGCCCATCGAGCTGACCCCCCAACCGTCCTGGGTGATCCGGTACGGGCCCACCTGCCGGTTCTGGGTGGTTGCGCCGAGCAGGACCAGCGTGGTCGCGTCCGACCAGGCGACGTCCACCAGGCTGGTCAGACGCTCGGTGTCGCTGACCGGCGGGTTCAGCGGCCGCCATCCGTCGACCGTGATGACGTCCGACCGGTTGATTCGGGCGATGCCCAGCTCCGTCCGCCCCTTGATGGTGCGGATCAAAGCGATGCGTACGCCATCCGGGGAGATCTTGAACGCCTGCACCCCACCACCGCCCAGCGCTGAGCCGGTGACCTTCACCTGCTTGCCACCGCTGAAGACCCACAGCCGCTGCCGACCTCGGTGGTCCCCGACCACGAACAGCTCGTCGTAGCGGCTGAACTGTGGCCGCAGGACGTTGGAGACTCCGCTCAGCAGCGTGGTCAGCTTGTCGCCGGACCACTGCCGTACCACGGTCCGGCCGTCTGTCACCGCGGCCAGTGTTGTGTTGGTGACGGAGGCGGCAAGCCGATCCACGGCGTACTTGCCCGTACCGAGCGCCCCGGGGGCGGGGACGACCGAGACGCTGTCGGCGTTGGCGTCCACGATCTTGACCCCGTCCTTCATGACGCCGTAGTAAACCTCTGCTGCGTTGCTCGGCATCGGGGCGACTTCTGGTGAGATCGCCGCCACATTGATGGTGAAGTCGTCGGGGTCGCTGTCCGGCACCCGGTACGGCTGCTGCCCGACTGTGAACAAGACCTTGTCCACCCCGACGACCTGTCTCAGGGTGTAGACCACCTGTGCCGCCATCAGCCGCCGTTGCGCGTCATCCAGCGGCAGGATCGTCTCACTCAACGACACATCCGCGGTCCGGTCACGTACGGTGACCGACACCTTCAGCGTCGTGTTGGGCGGTATGGCGGACGTGACCGCCGGTTTCAGCCAGCTCGATGCTCCGGTCAGCAGCCGCTGGACCAGCACCGTGGCCTCATTTACCCGGGGCGGAAGGTAGATCGGGTCGGGCACCAGCGAGCGCCGATTGCCCACGAAGAAGACGTTGTACGGACGGTAGAAGCGGGTGAAGGAGTACCTGGCTACCAGCAGCCCCTTCGGAGGCCTGCTGATCCGCCACTCGCCGCGCTCCTTGACCAGGCCGAAGCTGACCCGGAGTGGCTCGTCCCGGCCGGCGTAGCTCCGGTTGCCGTCCAGGGTTCCGGTCAACCGTCCCGTCAGCACCACCTTGGCGCCGGACGCGGTGGTCAGGCCGGTGTAGATTGCCGTGCCCTCCTCCGGTACCCAGGTCTCAGCCGACTGTCGGGTCAGGTACTGCCGGGCCACCCCGTAGTTGGGTTGGTAGTTCGACATCGCCCGGAGGTAGCCGTCGACAACCTCCTTGGGCTGGTCACCGGCGACCGGTGGTGCCACATCGATGGCGACACACTCAGAGCAGCGCGGCGGCTCGCCTCCAGCCTTTTCCACCGGACCCTCGGTGGGAACCGTGACACAACCGGTGAGCAGGGTCGCGAGGGCGGCCAGCAGAACCGCCAGTACGCGCATCAGACGCTGCTGCGGCCGTAGGGGTGTCATCGGAGCGGTCCGGCGGCTGGTTCGTGAGTCGAGTCCGACGCCGTGGTGACCTCGGGGAACGCCGGCTGGGACGTGATCGAGTGGGACGGTGCCGGCTGGGTAGGTGCCACTGCACGATCTGGGGATGCTGGCGCCTGCTGCTGGCCGGGCGGTGGCCCGTCCAGCCGGATCACCGCGGGGCCAGCCAGGTCTCGAGGCACCAACGGCAGCGGTGACTGCTCCAGGATGCCACCCGCCTCCCGTGGCAGGGTCAGGCGGAACTGGGCGCCCAGACCGGGTCGCCCCCAAGCCGTCAGCCACCCGCCGTGCAAACGTGCGTCTTCCATCGAGATGGACAGCCCGAGCCCGGTCCCGCCCATGGTCCGGGCCCGCGCCGGGTCGGCCCGCCAGAACCGGTGGAACACCTGCTTGGCCTGCCCGGCTTCGAAGCCGACGCCGTGGTCGCGGACTGCAACGGCAACCGCCTTCTCGTCGGCGGACATCCAGACGTCGATCGGCCGGCCCTCGCTGTGCTCGATCGCGTTCACCAGCAGGTTGCGGATGATCCGCTCGATCCTGCGGGCATCCACCTGGGCCTTGATCGGCCCGGGCGCGTGCACCCGGATCTGTGTTCCGGTTCGCTCGGCGAACCGGACATGGGCGTCCACCACCCGGTTGACCACATCGCGCAGGTCGACCTCGTCGATCGCCAGCACCGCTGCCCCGGCGTCAAATCGGGAGATCTCCAGCAGGTCGGTGAGCAACGCCTCGAACCGGTCCAGCTCGGTCTGCAGCAGCTCTGCTGAACGGGCCGCGACCGGGTCGAACTGGTCGCGGCCTTCGTGCAGCACCTCCGCAGCCATCCGTACGGTGGTCAGCGGGGTACGAAGCTCATGGGACACGTCGGAGACAAAACGCTGCTGGACCCGGGACAGTCCCTCCAGCTGGTTGATCTGCTTCTGCAGCTCCGAGGCCATGAAGTTCATCGAGGTGGCCAGCCGGGCCAGGTCGTCTTGGCCGCGTACCTTCATTCGGTCGTCCAGGTTCCCCGACGCCAGCGACTCGGCTGCGCGCCGGGCCGCCCGCACCGGCGTCACAACCTGACGGCTGACCAGGGCCGCGATCAAGGTGAGCATCACCACCAGCAGCGCGCCGGTACTGACGACGGAGTTGCGAAGCACTGTAAGGGTTGCGGTCTCCTGCTGCAGCGGGAAGGCGAAGTAGACCTGGTACCGATCACTGCCCGACAGGGTGAGGGAGGAGCCCACCGCCAGCCCCGCCACGGAGGGACGTCCGTCGTCGTAGCGGATATCGGTGGGGGTGAGGTACATCTCGTTGCCGTTGGCGACCTGCTGACGCAGCGCGTCGGGGATGCTCGCCGCGTCCACCCGACCCACCCGGATGGTCTGGCCGCGGGTGATCAGCACGACCTCGTACTGGTCGCTTCCCCCTGGCCGGGTCACCACATTGGTGGCCAGATCGGTGAGCAGCTCATCGGAGTTCACAGAGACCGACTGGTCGGTGGCGTTGAGCCGCTGCTGGGCATTGTCGACCACCGCTCGCGCCTCGCTGGTGACGGCCCGCTTCTTGCCGTCCAGAACACCGTTGGTGGCCTGTTTCATCAGCAGGAAGCCGCCCAGCACGAGCACCAGGACCGAGGCGACGAGCACCGAGGCGATCACCCGCAGCGGCAGCGACCGCCACCACCAGTTGACCGGGAACTGCCACCAGGGTGACTTGACCGGTCTCGGAATCGACATCGTGGTATCTCGCCTCGACGACCGCGCTCAGTACTTCGCGCCGTTGTCGCCGGCCTTGTAGCCGATGCCGCGTACGGTGACGACAATCTCGGGATGTTCGGGATCGTGTTCGATCTTGGACCGCAACCGCTGCACGTGCACGTTGACCAGGCGGGTGTCGGCGGCATGACGGTAACCCCACACCTGCTCCAGCAGCACCTCCCGGCTGAACACCTGCCACGGTCGGCGCGCCAGCGCCAGCAGCAGGTCGAACTCCAGCGGGGTCAGCTGGATGGGGGTGCCGTTCCGCTTGACCGAGTGGCCGTCCACGCTGATCACCAGGTCGCCGATGTTGAGGGTCTCCAGATCTGTGTCCTCGGTCTGTCGGCGCAGCCTGGTCTTGATCCTGGCTATCAGCTCCTTGGCCTTGAAGGGCTTCGCCACATAGTCGTCTGCCCCGGCCTCCAAGCCGGCCACTACGTCGATTGTGTCGGACTTGGCCGTGAGCATCACGATCGGGACACCGGACTCGGCACGGATGTCTCGGCAGACGTCCACCCCGTCACGGCCGGGAAGCATCAGGTCAAGCAGGATCAGGTCGGGCTTGGAGTCACGGAAGGCGGCGAGCGCCTTGTCGCCGTGGGAGCACCAGACCGGCTCGAAGCCTTCGTTCCGGAGCACGATGGACAACATCTCGGCGAGCGCGGGGTCGTCATCGACTACCAGCACACGACCGCGTCCACCCGTACCCTTGGTTACGTCAGACACGTCCACCCCTTGATAACTCCCCGTCATCGTCTTGTTATTGGCGCCATCCTATTCTTTCGTCCAAGGATCGCCCCGTCGCGGCGAGTCGGACACCTCCGTAGTGCCTAGCCGCGGCCATCTTGCGGTTCCTGGTCTGCGCGCCGCCGCTAGTTGAGCTCGGGGTCTTCAACCCAGGTGGAGAAGAAAGCCAGCTCGCCTGCTTGTCGGCGCAGCACCGTACGCCACAGCTGCACCGGTTGGGTGCCGAAGACGTCGTCGTACTCGGCGTCGACAACGTGCCACATCCCCTGGGCGAGCTCGGCCTGGAGCTGGCCCGCGCCCCAGCCGGCGTACCCGGCGAAGATGCGGAGGTCCTGGTAGGCGCCCGAGACGATCTCAATCGGGGTGTCCAGGTGCAGCAGGCCCACGTTCTCGAACAGGGGTCGCCAACCCGGCGGCTCCTCGCCGCGGGCCGCGACACTGGCCAGGCAGATCGCGCCGTTCGGCGACACCGGTCCGCCGTGGAACAACATCTTCGGTTCAGACACCGCACCGACCCAGTCCGGCAGTACGGCGTTCAGCGGTGTCTGGGATATCTCGTTCAAGATCACCCCGAGTGCACCGTCGTCGTCGGAGTCCAGCACCAGCACCACTGTCTGGTTGAACACGCCGTCCGCCAGCAGGATGCTCGCGACGAGCAGGCTGCCCGGAACCGGCTCCCGTCTGCTCATGGCCGTGCCAGCTGACTTCGCCGCACGCCGCTGCCACGTCTGTGGCTGAGCCGGAACATGCCCCAGCCAAGTGCGACGCCGGCGAGGTCGGCCACGACGTCGAACGGGTCACCGTCGCGCCAGGTGTAGAAAGCGCCCTGGACCAGCTCACTCACCACGGCGTGCACACCGAACAGCGCCAGGACGGTGCCCGTGAACCGCGGGCTTGGGCGAGCGCCGGATAGCTCCCCGACTGTGGGCCGTCGCCAACCGGACTGCAGCACCAGCGCCACCGGAGCCGCGAACCCGATGAGATGCAGGACCTTGTCGGACCCCGAAAACAGCCAGGGCTGTGGCGGACCGCCGGGGCGGTAGAGGCCATAGCACTGGGCAAGGATGGCCAGCAGCGCCAGCGCCGGTGCGGCACCCTTGAGCCAGAAGGCTGCTCCCCGCGTCCCACGCTGTTCGGATCCAGCAACGTCTGGAGCGCCGTCGATCTGCGACATCTGCCTACAGCGTGACTTCGGTGTCAGTGGGCAGCTCTGCCGGACCACCCGCGGCGCGGCGGACGGCAGTAGCCACCGTATGGTGCACGTCGACGTGGAAGACGCTGGGCATGATGTACGAGGCGTTCAGCTCCTCGTCGGTCACTACCGATGCCAAAGCTTTCGCCGCAGCCAGCAGCATCGAGGTGGTGATCTCGGATGAGTGGGCGTCCAACAGCCCGCGGAAGACCCCGGGGAACGCAAGCACGTTGTTGATCTGGTTGGGGAAGTCGGACCGTCCGGTTGCCACGACTTCGGCGTGCTGGCTGGCCTCGGCCGGGTCGACTTCGGGGTCGGGATTGGCCAGGGCGAAGACGATCGCCCTGTCGGCCATCTTGGCGATGTCGTCACCGGTCAACAGCCCGGGGGCTGAGACACCGATGAAGACGTCGGCTCCGACGATGGCGTCCTTCAGCGTGCCGGTCAGCCCGAGCTTGTTGGTGTGGGCGGCCAGCCAAGCCAGCTGGCCCGTGATGCCCTCACGGCCGGGGTGCACCACCCCTGCGATATCGGCCACCACCAGATGCTGCACACCAGCCGACAGCAGCAGCTTGATGACCGCGGTGCCCGCGGCTCCCGCGCCGGACATGACGATGTTCACGCTGTCGATCGGCTTGTCCACGACTCGGAGCGCGTTGTAGAGAGCGGCCAGTACGACGATGGCAGTGCCGTGCTGATCGTCATGGAAGACCGGGATGTCGAGCATCTCCCGAAGCCGAGCCTCGATCTCGAAACAGCGCGGCGCGGAGATGTCTTCCAGGTTGATCCCGGCGAAGCCTGGACTGACGGCCTTGACGACGCTGATGATCTCCTCGACATCTTGGGTGTCCAGACACAGCGGCCAAGCGTCGATCTCGGCGAACCGGCTGAACAGCGCCGCCTTGCCCTCCATCACCGGTAACGCGGCCTCCGGACCGATGTTTCCCAGTCCCAGCACCGCGGACCCGTCAGTGATCACCGCAATGCTGTTGCGCTTGGACGTCAGTCGTCGCGCGTCCTCCTTGTTCTTGGCGATCGCCAAGCTGACCCGGGCCACCCCGGGGGTGTAGATCATCGAGAGATCATCGCGATTACGGATCGGGTGCTTGGACCTCATCTCGATCTTGCCGCCGAGGTGCATCAGGAACGTCCGGTCACTGACCTTGCCGATCACCACGCCGGGGACGGCGCTCATCGCTGCCACCAACACGTCGGAATGCTCGGTGTCCCGTGCAGCGCAGGTGACGTCGATCCTGAGTCGTTCGTGCCCTGACGCGGTGACGTCCAACGCGGTGATCGTCCCGCCGGCGTGCTCAACCGCTGAGGTGAGCTGGCTCACCGCCGCACCACCGGCCGGCACCTCCAAACGGACGGTGATGGAGTACGACACGGACGGGACGGCGCTCACGGATCCGATCTTCTCATGGTTCTTCCCCGGCGCGAGGCAGCCTGTCCGCGGCGCAACAGGTCGTCCCCATCCACCCGGGGACGTATGACCGATCAGCCGGAGCGGCGCTCCAGCTCCCAGGCGGACAGCCACTGCTGGATGTCGGCCTTGGTGAGAGCCGCAGCCAGCAGCTCTGGGAATGCATCCGGCGTGCAGGCAAACGCCGGCACGCCCAGCGTCGCCAGAGCTGCGGCGTGGTCATGATCATACGAGGGCGCACCTGAGTCGGACAGGGCAAGCAGGACGATCACGGTGACCCCGTCGCGGAGCAGCTCGGCGACGCGACGCAGCAGCTCGTCTGCGATGCCGCCCTCGTACAGGTCAGAGATCAAGATCAGCACCGACTCGGTGGGCCTGGTGATCAACTGCTGGCAGTAGGCGATGGCCCGGTTGATGTCCGTGCCGCCGCCAAGCTGGCAACCGAACAGCACCTCCACCGGGTCGGCCAGCTTCTCGGTGAGGTCGATGATCTCGGTGTCGAAGGCGACAAGTGAGGTGCGGACCGTACGGATTGACGCCAGGGTGGCGGCGAACACCGAGGAATACACCACCGACTCAGCCATCGAGCCGGACTGGTCCAAAGCGATCACCACCTCCTTGGCGACAGCGGCCGAGCTGCGACCGTACCCGACCAACCGCTCCGGGATCACCGTCTTGTGCTCCGCCTGGTAGGTGGCGAGGTTCTTGGCGATGGTCCGGTTCCAGTCGATGTCACGCGGCCGGGGGCGGGAGGTCCGGCTGGCCCGGTTCAGTGCGCCGCTGACCGCCGCCTGGGTGCGGCTGGCGACCCGGCGCTCGATCTCGGCGACGACCGTACCCACCACCATCCGGGCTGTGGCCTTCGTCGTCTCGGGCATCACCGAGTTGAGGCCGACGAGCGTTGAGACCAGATGGACGTCGGGCTGGACTGAGTCCAAGAGCTCGGGCTCGAGCAGCATCGAGGCCAGGTTCAGTCGCTCCACCGCGTCACGCTGCATCACCTGCACCACACTGGTCGGGAAGTAGGTCCGGATGTCGCCCAGCCAGCGTGCCACCCGTGGCGCAGACGCTGACAGGCCGCCGCTGCAGCCAACCCCGCTGCCGTCATCGCCGTCGTACAGGGCTGCCAGCGCCTGGTCCATCTCGGCCTCCGCCGTGCCGAGGCCGACGCCCAATGGCTCCTCTGAGGCTGCCCCTAGCAACAGCCGCCACCGCTGCAGCCGCTCCGGCGCCGGCTGGATCACCGGGACGTACCCAGAATCAGCCGGACCGTGGCCAGTGCCGGCGCGGCCAGCTCGAGGTCAAGATCATCCTCTGGACGCTGCGACTGCTGTCCCGACCCGGCTGCCACCCGGCCGGCGATGGCGCGGCGCTCCGACTCGGCGAAGGCTCCGAAGGTACGTCGAACCAACGGCAGGACGTCGACGAACTCCTCTGGCCCGAGCTCGGCGACCCAGTCGTCGAGCAGGGACAGCAGCACCGGGTCGTGGATGAGCAGGACGGCTCCGTCAGAGAAGAAACCGTCGACCCAGGAAGCCTTGGCGGCTGCGTCGACTCCGTGGGACAGTGCCCGTCGCACCCGGACAGCACCGTCGCTGAGAAGGTCGGCATCGACAAGGATCCGTACGATCCGGCCGGCCAGCTGACCGTTGAGGTCAGGGCGATCGGCGACCCCTGCCAGCACCTTGAGCCAACGCCGACGGCTGTCTGTAGCTTCATCGGTGGTCCGGGCGCCGTCCCGGCCCGGGTCAGCGCGGTTGGCGGCGTCGGGGGCAGGAACGGCGGCGGTCTGGGCTGCTGCTGGTTCGGCGGACAGCAGCCCGATAGCGGCGTGCACGGCATCCAGTCGGCGGCGCATGTCCGCCGCGGCGTCATCATCGAGACTCCCCAGCGCGTGCGGCAATCCGGCGCAGATGCGTACCACCAGCACCTCGCTCACCTGCCGCAGGGTGGTCGTGTCGGTCTGGCGGACGTCGCCGTAGCGCTGGGCGCGCGCCAGGTCCGGCAACGCCTCCATCAGATGGATGACGTCGATGTCCAGCGCTGCTTTCTCCGTCAGGGCCGCGAGCAGCCGGTCCAACGCAATCGGCAGGTCCGCGAGCAGGCAGTCCCCGACCGCCGCGGTCAGCTCGGCAAGTGATCCCCGGGCAGCGATCTTGTCGACGGTGGCCGAGGCTGCACTTTCCACGGTGGTGCCCCACACGGATGCCTCCACCAACGTCACCGCGTACTCCGGTCGCCAGGCCGACTCCCAGGTCTCCCGGAAGGTGCCTTGGCTCTCGATGCCGCTCTCGGCCGCCCGGACCCACCCCAGCCCCAGCAGGGTGAGCCGGTGGAACAGCGTGGACTTGGCCTGGTCGTGAGCTTTCCGCAGGTCCAGGTCATGCAACCGTGGGGTCGGCTCACGTTTGACCCGCAGCCGCCGGCACTGGTCGGCCAGGTCGGCGTCAAGCGGCACGGTGGGGACGTCGTCGCTGACCGAGCCCAGCGCCTGGCCCACCACGAGGTGGTCGGTGACGAAGCGGACAGCAACCTCGTCGCCGTCGCACAGCACAGCTCGGGTGGCTTCGGTGACCTCGGAGAGGCCGGCCAGCGGCCGGCCACGCAGGGCCGCCAAGGTATCGGCGAGCCGGACCGCCTCGATCACGTGCGCGCTGGACACCATCAAATCCTTGCTACGCAGGGACCGTGCCACCGCGGTGAGCCAGCGCACGATCGGCTGGTCCGGTGCGGTCCAGAGGTGGTGGTACCAGCCTGGTGACGTCACGCCTGCGCCGTACCCAGTGGCCGTGGCGAGCCGTTCATGGGTCCATGGCACCCACGTCAGAGTCACCTTCCGCTTCGCGGCGCCACGCAGGACACGGCCATCGTGAGCCGCCGGTGGAAGCGGCAGAGTGAGCGCCGGCGCATGCCAGGCACCGCAGACCACGGCAACGCGGCGGCGGCCCGCTCTGAGCGTCGCGCGGATGGTCTGCCGCATGTACGCCTCCCGCCGTGCCTCCCGCTCAGCCGCGAGCCCCGGGATGCTCCCGACCTCCTGCCTGACCTCCGCCATCGCCTCAGTCAGCGCCGGGAACGGTGAGGCGCCGTCCATCCGGGACTCGATCACGTCGTCCCACCACCGCTCGGCGTCGTCGTAGCCGGCCGCGGCGGCCAGCAGCGCCAACGGGTCATGGACCGCCTGTTGCTGTCTTTGCTGCAGCTCCGTCTCACCCTCATCGAGCACCGGCTGCTCGTCACGGGTCTCGGCATCATCCCCGTGATGCTCGCGGATCGCTTCGGCGTCGTCGGCGTCGTCGGCGTCGTCGGCGTCGTCGGCGCGTGAGCCCTGCCGCCGGCGCTGCGCCAAGGTCTGCGCCGCCGGCAGGTCACAGAACGAGACCGCCAGCTGCCGGTGCAAGGCCCACCGGATGGCCTGCCACTCGGGGGAGAAGACGGCGTACGGCCAGAAGGCGGCGACGCTGGGGCGGTCAGCGGCGTAGCCGAGCAGCGCGACGGGCGGCTCCATGCCGTCGGCGCCAACCCACCCAATCAGCGGGTCGGCGTCCGCGGGCCCCTCGACCAGGACGGTGTCCGGCTGGTACGCATCCAGCGCAGCCAGCAACGACCGGGCCGAGCCTGGCCCGTGGTGCCGGATCCCAAAGATCTCCACCTGTCCCGTCTCTTCGTTGACCGCGGGCGACACCGACACTAGGACATCTCCCGACATGCTTGGTAGAACTCGGCCCAGCCGCTGCGCTCGCGGACTACGACCTCCAGGTACTCAGTCCAGGCCACCTGGTCGGCGATCGGGTCCTTGATCACCGCGCCGACGATGCCGGATGCGATGTCGGTCGGTCGGAGGAGACCATCGCCGAAATGGGCCGACAGCGCCATGCCACTGGTGACCACGGAGATCGCCTCGGCTGTGGACAGGGTTCCCGACGGGCTCTTGATCTTGGTCCGGCCGTCAGCGGTGACACCCGAGCGGAGTTCGCGAAAGACGGTGACGACCCGCCGGATCTGCTCGATCGCGGCCGGGACCTCAGGTAGCTCCAGCGACTTCGACATGTCAGCAACCCGGTCGGAGACGATCCTGACCTCGTCCTCCTCGTTGCCTGGCAGCGGAAGTACCACTGTGTTGAACCGTCGTCGTAGTGCCGAGGAGAGCTCGTTGACACCCTTGTCCCGGTCGTTTGCGGTGGCCACGACATTGAAGCCTTTGACGGCTGCGACCTCGATTCCCAGCTCCGGCACCGGCAGCGTCTTCTCCGAGAGCACAGTGATCAACGCGTCCTGGACATCGGCGGGGATCCGGGTCAACTCTTCGATTCGGGCCACGGCACCGGTCCGCATCGCCACCATGACGGGCGAGGACACCAACGCCGCAGCGCTTGGTCCCTCGGCCAGCAGCCGGGCATAGTTCCAGCCGTACCGGATGGACTCCTCCGACGTGCCGGAGGTGCCCTGCACCAGCAGCGTTGAGTCGCCGGAGATGGCCGCGGTCAGATGCTCCGACACCCACGACTTCGCGGTCCCCGGGACGCCAAGCAGCAGCAGGGCCCGGTCTGTCGCCATGGTGGCGACAGCGACCTCCATCAGCCGCCGGGCGCCGACGTACTTGGGTGTGATCACGGTCCCGTCGGCCAGCGTCCCACCAAGCAGATATGTCACCACCGCCCATGGCGACATCCGCCAGTGTGGCGGGCGTGGTCGGTCGTCGGAGGACTCCAGCGCGGTGAGCTCGGCAGCGAACACGTGCTCGGCGTGGGGCCGGAGCAGATCCGCAGTTCCCGGCGGTGCGGAGATGTCGGTCACGGCGTTCTCCCGGAGGCAGCTTCGTCGATGTCGGTGTTGGCAGTGAAAGCGCGTTCCATCTCTGCCCGCAGTTGCAGTATCTGCTCGACGGCAGCGAACGCGTCGCGGGCCTGCATCAGCTGCTGCAGCGCCGGCCTGCGGTCCCCGCTCAGGTAGCGTTCCGTCGCCTCCAGCACGAGAGTGTAGGCATCCATCGGGATGTGTGCGCCCACCGCGACCGCGTAGTCGGCGCCCGGATCTGACAGCGTGCCGGAGCCGAGCAGCTGCAGGGCCAGCGACACTGCGGCATTCGGCCAGGGGCGCTGCTCGGACAACAACAGGTCCATGATCTGTTCCGGGGGCCGGTGGTCCCGCGCCCACTGCTGGAGAATCTGGTAGCGCTGGTCCGCTGGGATCAGCCGATACAGGGCGGCGGCATGCTCCCCGCGGTAGCCGAGCTCGGCAAGCGCCTGGGCCCACCCGGCATGCTGGTCACGGGCGGCCGCGGCCGCCCAGCCCGCGCACAGATCGGCCTGCCACTGCGGCACCGCCTGCTGCACCAGTTCCACGATCATCTTCGGCGACTGCCGCCACTCGTCCAGCCAGACGTGCGCGCCGGCGGCCGCAATAAGCTGGCGAACCACGTAGGCCCCGCCACCGAGCCGGCTTCGCGGCGGTGGGTCGGGTGCGATCCCGTCTGCGCGCATCTCTGCATCCACCGCCGGCGGGTCGATGACCAGGGTGTGAGCACCCTCGCGGTCGGTGGTGAGCCTGACTGCAGCTAGCGCGCGCCTGTTTGCCGGGGTGTCTGAGCGTGCCGGAACGGGCTTGGTGGTGATGGCTGCTGGAGGGTGGAGTCGGCTAACCAGTGGGGACCAGGCAGGGTTCTGGGAGACGAACCAGACCCCCCGGGTGCCGAAGGCCGCCGATACGGTGACTGCCGGATAACGGTCACCATGAACGAGGTGATCTGCCAGCGGCGTCCACAGCTCCGGTGCCACCGTCAGTCCATGATGATCACACCCGTTCAGCCACAGCATGATCCGTGTTGGTTCCGGCCTGCTGAGCAGTCGCTTCAAGATCAATTGGGCCAATGCCGGGGCGGCCGGAAGCTGATCACCGGGTGGGTGTGGCGGCTCGGGAAGTCGCACCGCCGCGCGCCCGGTCCGTGCCGCCGCACGGTGCACCGCTGCCAGATCCAGCAGCTGCCCGGCCGGGTCCGTGTCCTGCAGATCGTGGGCTTCCCACGGCTCGGGCAGCGGGGTGGGGATCGGCCGCCGGTCGGTGCCGAGCAGCGCTGTGGTCACCAGATCTGTCCAGCCGGTCATCGGGTCAGCTGGGTGGTGAAGGGGCAACCTTGCGAGTCCGGTAGCACACTGATCGGGCGCATCCCGGCAGAGCTCCATTCCCCGAAGAGCAGTATCGGTCCGGCTGTGGCGAAGGCCACCAGGGGCCACGGGTCGCCGCTGAGCCCGATCAGGTCACAGCCTCGGCCAGCTGCATCGCGGAATCGCCACGACTGCCCGGGCTGTCGAGGTTGGACTGGCACACCGGCGAGCACGACTGGCATCCGGTCAGCCCACGGATCTGCGGCGAGCAGGTCCGCGAACCTCCGAGACGTTTCCGCCAAGTCTGCGGCGGGCGGAGGATCCAGTCCGTCCGCAGCGCGCTGCCCCCCGGGAAGAGCACGCATCTGGCCGGATCCGGGATAGAAGTGCATCTCCGCTTCATAGGCCTTGCCGGCTGCCACCGTGGCATCCATGGCCTGACCCGGCGGGGCGAAAGCCAGCCAGAGAGCCCAGCGCCTGGTCCGGCGTCCCCAGAGCCAAACCCGACGGGTGGCGAGCCGGTACTCCACTGTGTCCACTGATCCCAGTGCCGTCCAGTGATCGGCGATACCGGGCCCGGCGAGTACCTCCTCCTTGCCGACTGGGTACCCGACCCGGGAGCGGACCGTCGCGGCCAGGTCGGCAGGAAGCAGGTCGAGCTGCCGATGGGCCTTGACCAGCAGGCGAAGACCGGCTAGCGACTCCAGCACCCGCTGCGGCCAGTCGTCGTGGACCAGCTGAGCGGGGATGGATCGAAGTGTGCCGGCGACGCCCGGCGCTTGTGCATCGACCATCCGGGCCGCCACCTGGTCGAAGTGTCCGTAGCCGGCACGCTGCAAGCCGGCCAGGCCGGTGCGTACCTGGTCACGGAGCCACCGGTCGAGGTCCTCCATGCCCGCGGCCACCCGGGCCTGCCGTGCTGCGCGTCGGGTGGCTGCGGTGGGGTGTACCCGCTGGCCCTCCCGAATCGTCATGACCGACAGCGTAGTTCTGGCTACTGACATCGGGGATGACTCGGTGCGGCGCTCAGCTCATGTTGTGGCTGAGGTGGGCTGGTTCCCGGAAACCAAGGATGGCCTCCGTCATGGTGACGGCCTGCACTGACGCGGCCACATCGTGCATCCGGATGATCCGGGCGCCGTTGAGGATGCACACCGTTGCGGCCGCGATCGAGGCGTTCAGCCGATCCCCCTTGGCCAGACCGGTCGCCTCGCCGATGAAATCCTTGTTGGAGACGGCTGCCAGCAGCGGCAACCCGATTCCCGCGATCACGTCCAGCCGTCGGGTCAGCTCGAGGCTATGTCGGGTGTTCTTGTTCAGGTCGTGGCCCGGGTCGATCACGATCCGATCCTCGGGCACACCCAGGCTGATCGCGACCTCGACGCGTGCAGTCAGGAAGTCGCGGATCTCCGTCGCGATGTCGCCGTACCGCGGAAGCGGGTACGGACGGCGCGGCTGAGCCAAGCTGTGAGTGACCACCAAGGTTGCCGCCGACGAGGCGACGACTGCCGCGATCTCCGGGTCGTGCAACCCCGTGGTGTCGTTGATCACCGCGGCGCCCGCGGCGATGCTGCGCTCGGCCACCTCAGCCCGGAAGGTGTCGACCGAGATCACCACGTCGGTGGCGGCGGCCACTGCCTGCACCACCGGAACCACCCGGTCCACCTCCTCAGCAACACAGATATCTGCGGTATCGGGGGAGAACGGAACGCCGCCGACATCGACCCAGGCGGCACCTGATCGGGCGGCTGCCAATGCCGCATCCACGGCAAGGTCGAAGGAGAAGGTACGTCCTCGGTCGAAGAAGGAGTCGGGAGTCCGGTTGACGATTGCCATCACCGCGACCTGCCGGGAGAAGTCGAAGGTACCTCGACCGATCCGGCGCACCGGGTGCCGCAGAGGCGGGTAGTAGGGACTCACTGGCTGATCGTAGACGGAGTGTCCGAGCTTCCTGTGACCCATACAAGCCGAAGCCTGGCACTCACTCCGGCGGCACCCGGGCATAGCGGGTTGCCGGGCAGCAAAGGAGTCCGTGGTTGCCTGCTCGGGGGTTCAGGTAACCACGGACTCATCTACCAAATCGTCGGTGGCTGGCCAGACGTTACACAGTGCCGAGGGTGACCTAGGACACATCGCTCCGCAGCAACGCCGTAACGGCCCTCTCAGCTGGTGTCGGCACCCACCCGGGCGGGCAGTAGCATCGACGACCGTGACGCCGGATGCTCCCTTCGCTGACTCGGTTCGCCTGGCGCTGCCAGCAGAGGCGCAAGCGATCGCCGACCTCCAGCGCCGGGTCTGGGTCGACACCCTGCCGGCTAGCGTCGTTGACCAGCTCACCGAGTTGACTGTTGAAGAGATGACGGCGGTCTGGCATCAGGCCATCGTCCGCCCACCGCAAGCGCAGTACCGGGTCCTGATCGCGCTGCAGGAGCGC
>CADCUO010000023.1 GCA_902805915.1 uncultured Propionibacteriaceae bacterium
ACCCCTTCCAATCAGTCGGGTGGCAGTACGCCGCAGCGGGGGCTTCGCGGGCGTCACCCACGCCGCTGAACGGGATCTGCTCGACGACCCTGCCGGCGAGGAGCTCCGCCGCCTGCTGCTCGCCGTCGACATGCAGGACCTCCTCGTCAGTCCACCGACGCCGGATCGGTTCGTCTACACCGTCGAGTACGGTCAGAGCCGACTCACCGTGCCTGAGCAAGACCTCACCCCCGAACTGCACCGAGTCGTCGAGATCCTGCTTGGGGAGTGAGCCCACCGGGAGGGTCCTCCACCGGGGCCCGGGCGTGCTTGCCCGCACGGGGAGTCACAGCCGCGGGTTGACCTGAATCTTGGGACCCGGTCCGGCACCGGTCGGACGACTTCCCGCCAGCACGCCCGGCAGCTCCTCCAGGGCGATGGTTGCAGCAACCAGCGGCCGCGGGTCCACCGCACCGCTGGCGTACTGCTCGATGGCTCCGACCAAACCCGGCGAGGCGCCCAGGATGCCGACTGCGGTGACATCTTTCAGAGTCAGGGTGCGAGTGTCGATCCGGCTGGGGCTGCCGGCCAAGCCGATGTAGACGACGCGGCCGGCCGGCTCCACCAGATCCAGCGCGAGCGCGGGCAGCTCGGCGGCATTGGAGCAGTCGATCACCACATCGAACCGCTCGTGCGGTAGCTCGCTTCTGGGATAGGCACGCTGGAAACCCAGCGACCGGGCGAAGTCCAGGGAGCGGGCGGTCTCGCCGAGCAGCGACACCTCGCCCCCCGCAGCCCGCGCGAAGAGCGCTACCAGCAGACCGATTGTGCCGGGTCCGAGGACCAGGACCTTCTCCCCCGGGTGCAGCTGTGCACCCTGGACCGCGCGAAGGGCGTTGCCGCCAGGCTCCACCATCGCTCCCGCGGTGTCGTCGACTGCGTCGGGGAGCAGCCGAAGGGAGTCCACGGGCATCAGGAGCTGCTCGGCGAGGGCACCCGGCCAACCGCCACGGATCCCGACCTCGTACCGGTTAGGGCAGACATGGTGGCGGCCACGGCGGCATCGATGGCAGCGGCCACAGCCGAGCATCGTGTCGCCGGTGGTGCGTTGCCCTACCAGACCAGGGTCCACTCCCGAGCCGACCAAGCGCACGGTGCCGCACCATTCGTGACCGAGCCGGATGGGGAACGTCGCGTGCCCCTCGTGCAGGTACTGCATCTCGCCGGTGAAGAACTCCACATCAGTGCCGCAGATACCGACCCGCTCGATGTCAACGACCACCTGCCCTGGCCGGGCTGCGGGCCGGGCCACCTGCTCCACCCGTCCCTCCCCCGGCCCGGCAAGTACAAAAGCGCGCATCAGCCCCGACGCAGCCGGTGCGCAGGATGCGGTCTCATCGCGGTGCGATGACCAGCTGCTGCTGCACCCCGAGACCGTCGATACCGAGTGTCATCACGTCGCCAGGCTGGAGCCAGATCGGCGGCTTGAATCCCATGCCGACCCCGGGGGGCGTACCGGTGTTGATCAGGTCGCCAGGCTCCAGTACGAGGAACTGGCTGAGGTAGTGCACGATGAAGTACGGGTCGAAGACCATCGTCGAGGTGGATCCGGTCTGCCGCCGGGTGCCGTTGACGTCGAGCCACATGTTGAGGCCGAGCACGTCGCCTACCTCGTCGGGGGTAGCGAGCCACGGTCCACAGGGGTTGAACGTCTCGGCGGACTTGCCCTTCGACCACTGGCCGCCCCGCTCCGTCTGGAACGCCCGCTCACTGACGTCGTTGACGCAGACGAACCCGGCGATCGCGTGCCGGGCCTCGTCCACATCGTCGAGATAGCTGGTGCGCTTGCCGATCACGATGCCGAGCTCGACCTCCCAGTCGGTCTTGGTGGAGCCCCGCGGGATCCGTACCTCATCATTGGGGCCGACCAGAGTGTTGGGGGACTTGGTGAACAGGATCGGTTCCGACGGGACCGCCTGTCCCGTCTCGGCTGCGTGGTCGCTGTAGTTCAAGCCGATGCAGAGAATCTGGTGCGGTCGGGCGATGGGTGCTGCGATCCGTTCACCGGCGAAAGCGGAGATCTCACCTGCAGCGACCCGGTCGTCCACCAGCCGACCTAACCCCTCCAGGGCGCCGGAGCTGAAGAACTGCTCATCGAAGTCGAACACGACGTCGGACACGTCAACGTAGGTTTCGTCGTCGATACGGACGACCGGCTTCTCGGCTCCGGGCTCACCGATTCGCATCAGGTACATAGATTCGCTGACTCTCCTTCGAAGGTTAGGACCAGCAGGCGGTGGTCGCGTCGTGATGATTGCACGAACGGCTCACCAGCATCGAGCAGTGCGAAGGAGTCCGGCCCGATAGGCTCCATGGCGTTCCAGATACTAGAGCGCATCGCGAACAGGTGGAAGAGAGACGATGAGTGGGCAGCGCAGCTCGCAGTGGTACGCCGGCACCGACCGCAACGCCTACATTCACCGGGCCTGGATGCGGCGCGGTCTCCCCCAGCACGCGTTCGACGGTCGTCCGCACGTCGCCATCGCCAACAACGCCTCCGACCTGAACCCCTGCAACTCCCACCTGAACGAGGTCGCGGAGAGTGTGAAGCAGGGCGTCTACGAGGCGGGCGGCATCCCGATGAACCTGCCGGTGGTGTCCCTCGGGGAGACGCTCCTCCGCCCCACGGCAATGCTGTGGCGCAACATGGCCGCGATGGCCACCGAGGAGATGCTGCGGGCCAACCCGACCGACGCCGCGGTGCTCCTAGGCGGATGCGACAAGACCATCCCGTCGCTGTTGATGGCTGCCGCTTCGGTGAACCTACCGGCGGTAGTCGTCCCCGGCGGCCCGATGCTGACCGGGACCTTCCGTGGGGTACCACTCGGCTGCGGCACCGATGTCTGGCGACTGAGCGAGGAGGTCCGCGGCGGAACGCTGTCGCAGGAGGCGTTCGCCCGGTCGGAGGCGTCGATGATCCGCAGCCGCGGCCACTGCAACACGATGGGCACCGCATCCACGATGGGGCTGCTGAGCGAGGTTCTCGGCGCTGTCCTGCCAGGACTGGCGGGTACGCCCGCCCCGGACTCACGGCTGCTGGAGGGAGCGCACCGCACCGGGCGGCTGGCGGTCGAGCTGGCCACCGTGGGTCGTCGGCCCAGCGACATCTTCACTTCAGCATCGTTCTCCAACGCCATCGTGGCGTTGGCTGCTATCGGAGGTTCCACCAACGCGGTGGTGCACCTGCTTGCCATCGCCGGTCGTCTTGGAGTGCCGCTCACCTTGGACGACTTCGACCGGATTGGGGCTTCGGTGCCGCTGCTGGTGGACCTGCAGCCTGCCGGTGCGTACCTGATGGAGGACTTCCATCGAGCCGGCGGACTGCTTGCGGTGCTGCGGGAGGTCAAGGATCTGCTGGACCCCTCGGCGCTGACCGTCACCGGCCTGCCGCTGGTTGACTACCTGGATGACGCGCCGATCTGGGATCCGGAGGTGATCCGGCCGCGCCGTACCCCGCTGCAGGAGGCGGCGGGGATCGCGGTGCTGTACGGCAACCTGGCCCCGAGGGGCGCGATCGTCAAGCCGGCCGCCGCCTCCACCCATCTGCTGGAGCACCGTGGCCGGGCCGTGGTCTTCGACAACATCGAAGATCTGCATGCCCGGATCGACGACCCGGACCTCGACGTCGATGCCGACTCCGTGCTGGTGCTCAAGGGCTGCGGCCCGAAGGGCTATCCGGGCATGCCCGAGGTGTCCAACATGCCGCTGCCCAAGAAGCTGCTGGAACAAGGCGTACGGGACATGGTGCGGATCTGCGACGGCCGGATGAGCGGCACCGCGTACGGGACCGTCGTACTGCACGTGACCCCAGAGGCTGCCGCCGGCGGGCCGCTGGGGCTGGTGGAGAACGGCGACTACATCACCCTTGACATTGCCAACCGCCGGCTGGACCTCGAGGTCGACCCCGCGGAGCTGGCCAGGCGGACCCCGAACGCGGCTACGGTGGCGGGCTTCGCCAAGCCGACCCGCGGCTGGGAGCGGCTCTACGTCGACCACGTGCTGCAGGCCGACACGGGAGCCGACCTCGACTTCCTGGTCGGCTCCAGCGGCGACACCGTGTCACGCGAGTCCCACTGACCGCGAATCGCACTGCGACGACTCCGACCGATCACCACTCAGCCTGATCACCACTCAGATTCATCACAGGGGGAAGGACTTCAGATGCCGCGTAGAGCACTGGTCACCGGCGGGCAGAGCGGGATCGGCGCAGCGACCGCCCGACGGCTGGCTGAGGATGAGATCGAGGTGGTCACCCTCGATCTCGACGAGGGCGCGGACGTGGTGCTGGATGTCGGCGACGCCGCCGCCGTCGCCGCCGCTGCCTCGTCCATCGGTTGGGTGGACATCCTGGTCAACAGCGCCGGCGTGGTGGGTCCGAACAAGCCCCTCTGGGAGATCGAGCCGGCCGACTGGGCCCGTACCTTCGCCGTCAACGTGCACGGGACCTACAACCTCTGTCGCAGCTTCGTACCAGGCATGCGGGACCGTGGCTGGGGCCGCATCGTCAACGTGGCCAGCATCGCCGGCAAGGAGGGCAACCCCAACATGTCGGCCTACTCCGCCAGCAAGGCAGCGGTCATCGGACTGACCAAGTCACTCGGCAAGGAGCTCGCCGCCGAGGGGGTCCTGGTGAACGCCGTCGCGCCGGCCCTGATCGAGACCCCGATGAATGCGGCCACGGCACCCCACGTGCTGGAGCGCCTCACCAGCCTGATCCCGATGCAGCGGGTGGGTCACGCCGAGGAGGTGGCTGAGCTGATCACCTGGCTGGCCTCGGACAGGGTCAGCTTCTCCACCGGGGCGGTGTACGACATCAGCGGTGGCCGGGCCACGTACTGACCGCACCGGGCGGCGACTGCGCGCTCGCCGGGACTAGGCGTGGTGGGCGTGCTCGTGCGCCTGATGCCCCTCCGGTTCCAGCTGGAAGGTGCAGTGCGCCACGTCGAAGTGCTCGCCGAGGCACTCACCGAGGGCGTCCAGGACCTCCCCGGAGCGGCCGTCGCGGATGCACTCAGCGTCGACCACGACGTGCGCCGACAGCACCGGACTGCCGCTGGTGATGGTCCAGGCGTGAAGATCATGAACGTCGATCACCCCGGCTACCTCACCGATGTGTCGCCGCACCTCGTCCAGGTCAACGCCCCGAGGCGTAGCCTCCAGCAGCACGTCGACGACCTCACGAAGCAGCGACCACGCTCGCGGGATGATCATGACGAAGATCACGATGGAGGCGATGGAGTCCGCCCGGGTGTACCCGGCCAGGATGATCACCACCGCAGCAATGATCACAGCGACCGACCCGAGCAGATCGGCGAGCACCTCTAGATAGGCGCCACGAAGGTTCAGGCTCTCGGCATGTCCAGGATGGAGCAGCATCAGCCCGACGGCATTGGCCGCCGCGCCCACCAGGGCAACACCCAGCATCAGCCCACTGGAGATATCCGTCGGTGAGTTCCACCGCTCGACGGCCTGGACCAGCACCCAAACACCGACGCCCACCAGCAGCAGCCCATTCGCCATCGCTGCCAGCACCTCGGCCCGTTGCAGCCCGAAGGTACGGGCCGAGGTGGCAGGCCGACCGGCTAGCAGGCTGGCGATCAGCGCGATCAGCAGGGCAGTGGAGTCGGTCAGCATGTGACCCGCATCCGCCAGCAGCGCCAGCGAGCCCGACAGCAGTCCGCCAACGACCTGCAGGACGAAGACGGCAACGGTAATGCCGATGACCAGGATCAGCCGGGACCGATGACGGCCGGCGACGGTACTCCCCGACATGCTGTGCGAGTGGCCGTTGGTCACGGTCCTTGGTACTCCGCCTGGGGTGTCCTCACCCCACGATGGCATCGCACCCACCGCCCGACTGTCAATCGGGCCCTCGGGTGCCGGCTCCGAGCACTAGCAGTGTCGGAACTCTCGTAGTCGCGAGATTCGACACAGCTAACACGCCGCTCAGCCCAGCAGGCGGCTTGCCAGCAGCCGGAGGGTGTCCTCCTTGGCCGGGGTGCGGTCCATCGGCGTACCGTCCAAGGCGCCGGCGGCCGGGTTGATCATCACCTCGTCGACGTCGAAGGTCGTGGCCAGCTCCACCAGCTGCTCGGTGGCCTGGTCGGCGGATCCGATCACCCACCGTGCCTTCATCGCGTTCACCAGCGGCAGGTGGTGGGCCGGGATCTGCACCTGCTCGGCGTCCTCAACGGTGCTCTGCGGCAGCAGCGGCGCGCCGGTACGGAGGGCCAGCATGGCCAGCAGCTGCGGTAGCGCCAGCCGCTCCGCCAGTTCCGAGGTCTCAGCGACCACCGCGTTCACCGTCAAAAAAGTGCGTGGCTCGGCCGGGATGGCGGACGGCTGGAAGGTGGACCGGTACAGCGCCAAGGCTTCGGCCGTGCCTTCCCCGGAGAAGTGGTGGGCGAACACGTACGGCAGGCCCTTGGCGGCCGCCAGCTGAGCCGAGTAGTCCGAGGAGCCTAACAACCACACGTCCGGGGTCGACTCGGCCCGCGGGGTGGCCTTGAGACCGTAGTGCCGGCCCTGCAGGTCCAAAGCAACGCCGTCGGTGTCCATCAGCGCGATCACGTCAGAGACATAGTCGGGGAACCGGGTGAGATCGGCGTCGCTGCGACCGGCGGTGGTCCGCAGCGCCCAGCTGGTGACGGGGTCGCTGCCCGGGGCGCGGCCGATGCCGAGGTCGATCCGACCCGGGAACGCGGCCTCGAGCAGCGAGAACTGCTCGGCGATGACCAACGGCGCGTGGTTGGGCAGCATCACCCCGCCCGAACCCAGCCTGATGTGGTCAGTCTGCGCGGCCAGCATGCCGATCAGCACCGGCGGGTTGGTGGCGGCGACCGCCGCCATGTTGTGGTGCTCAGCCACCCAGTACCGCCGGTAGCCCAGCTGGTCAGCCACCTTGGCGAGGCTGACCGTGGCGCGGAGCGCGCCGCCGGTGGTCTGGCCCGCCCGCACGGTGACCAGGTCAAGGACGGACAGTGCGGCGATGGAGGAGCTCACGATCTCCTCAACGTCGCGCCGGGTTCAGTATTCCGTCCTCGCCTCACTCCCGGACGGAGCCGCCGCACCGCCGGCGATGTCGAGGAAGGCGTCGACCTCCTCCTCGGACGGTGCCGTGGCGGGGCCACGTCGGCTGACGGCCAGGGCCGCGCAGGCGTTGGCGCGGTACGCCGCCTCGGCGGCCGTGGCTCCCCGCGCAAGTGCGGCCAGGAACGCTCCGGTATGGGCGTCGCCGGCACCGTTGGAATCCACCGCAACCACCGGGAACCCCTCCAGCCAGTCCGCTGCCTCCCCGGCCGGTTGCACCAGACAACCTTGGGCGCCCAGCCGCAGCAGCACTCCAGACTGATGCCGTGCCAACGCCGCGACCGCGTCCACAGGTTTCGACTCACCCGTCAGCAGGCCGGCCTCATCTTCGTTGCAGCTGATCCAGTCGGCGCGCCGCAGAACCGTCTGCAATCTCTCGGCGTCGATGGCCGTCAGCAACGGTCCCGGGTCAAACACCAGCACCACCTCAGGATCGAGGGCGCCGAGCCATGGCGTCAGTACGGCACCGTTGGTCCTCGCCAGCAGGCCGTACCCCGAGACGTGGACTGCGACGCCGGACCGCGGTGTCAACCTCGCCAGCTGTGCCGCCTCCAGAGTGGCCTCGGCGCCGAAGGCGGTGACGAAAGTGCGCTCACCGCCGCTGTCGGTGATGGCGACGCAGTATCCGGTGTCAGCCCCGGCGGTGGGTTCGAGGAGCACGTCGACGTCCTGCTCAGCCAGTGCGGCGCGTACCAGTTCGCCAAAGGGACCGGTGCCGTGGGCGCCGGCATAGCCGGCTGGCAGCCCTTGGCGCCGCGCCGCCACCAGCAGGTTGGAGCTGCCGCCAGGGCCGATCGACGACTCGTCGGCAAGAACGTCGCCGCCGCGTACCGGAAGGTGGTCCAGGTGGGCGGTGATGTCGATGATGACGTTGCCGACACTCAGCAGCCGTTCGATCACGGCACTCCTCGCAGCGCCAGCAGGCCGGCCGCGACCGCATCCAAGTCGAGATCGTTGACTTCGGTCACCGTCCGTACGGCCTCGTCTGGGAGTCCGGCCATCCCGGCACACGCACCCGACAGGGCCCCGACCATCGCGGCCACGGTGTCGGTGTCGCCCCCGAGCGAGGCTGCTGCCGTCATGGCCAGCCAGGGATCGTCGGGGAACACCGCACAGATGCCGAACGCGGCCGGTACGGACTCCTGGGTGGCAAGGCTGGTGCCGACCAGCCGGTAGATCGCGTCTAGACTCTGCTCTCGGTCGGCCGGATCTGCCAGCGAGATGGCCCAGCTGATCCGCGCGGCCACATTCGCTCCGGCTACCCAGTGCCCTCGCTGGGCTCCCAGCCGAGCCGCCTGTACCGCCACGGTGGCGGCCTGCGCTGGGCTGGCCCCCTCGATCCCGGCGCTGACGGCTGCGGCGATCGCTGCAGCCCCCGCCAGTGCCACCCCGGTGTTGTGGGTGACCGAGCTGGCCTCAACCACCCGGTCAAGCAGCGCGCCGAGATCCGTCGTCGGCATCAACAGCCCAACCGGCGCGACCCGCATGGCTGCACCGTTGGTGACGCCGAAGCGGCCCGACTCCTGCACCGGTACGCCAGACAGCACCGCCGCCACCGCCCGGCTGGTGGAGGGACCGAGCAGGTCAGAGGAGCCCTTGGCCCGCATCTGCTGCTCCCAGGCGACCAGCTCCCCGGCGAAGGTGGCGGGATCGACGTGTCCGGAGCCGTCGATCAGCAGCCGCGCCAGCAACAGCGCCTGCTCCGTGTCATCGGTGACACTGCCGGCCGGCAGCCCGGCAGCCAGCGGGTGATCGGGCTGGGCCGCACGGAACCCGGTCAGCACACCGAATCGGGCCGCGATCTGGTCTCGGGCCATCAGCTGCGTCGGCATGCCCAGCGCATCGCCCACAGCCAGGCCGTGCAGGGCGGCTCGGGCGCGGTCCGCAGCGGGAGTGACCGACTCAGGGCTCACCGAGGGGTGGCTGACCGGTGTTGGGGCAGCAGCGCCGCCGAAGAGGTGATCTGGATCATCGGCTCGTACAGCGCCATGGCATCCAGGGCACGCTGATGATCTTCAGGACTGGCCCCAGCGCAGCCGTCGGCAACCACTCGCACCCGGACGCCGGCATCCGCGGCAGCCAGCGCGGTGGAGAGCACACAGCAGTCAGTGGAGACCCCGACCAGCACCATCTCCGGATCGGGGCCGAGCAGCTCGGCCAGCTCCTCGTCCCACTTGCCGAAGGTGGTCCGGGAGATCACCGGACTTCGGTCCACCGGCAGCTCGGGCACCACGTCGTACAACGGGTCGTCGCTGGGGGCCAGGGCGAACGGCCACTGCTGGTAGTACGGCACCCAGGCACCCACGGGGCGCTCCGGCGCCACGAAACGGGTGTAGGCGACCCGGCCGTCGTAGGCTGCCACCAGCCTCTGCACGGTTGGCAGCAGCTGCGAGAACCCGGGAGTCGCCCACGGGCTCGCTGGGTCGGCGAAGATCATCTGCATGTCAATGACGACCAACCAGGATGTGCTCGGCCCGGTCATCGACTGAGCCTCTGGCGGATGGCCGAGCTCTCCTGCTCCCGGACGGCGCCGCGTCCGAGCAGCAGATACCCGACGAAGCCGATCAGGAGTGCGGCCAGCACGCCAAGGTTGGCGTACGCCCAGGCGCCCTCTCGCCCGCCGAGGCCGAGTGGTCCCAGCAGGTAGCCCTGCCAGCCGAGCCAGCTGGCGAAGGTGTTGGTGACCAGGCCCCATCCGACCACGGCAGCTATCACGATCAGCGAGATCGGCAACCACCGTACGTCCTGGTAGCGACCGGAGGGGGTGAACAGCTCGGGCTCTGCATAGTCCGTACGGCGGAGAGCAAGGTCGGCGATGAAGATGCCACACCAGGCGGCGACCGGAACACCCAAGGTGATCAAGAACCCCTGGAACGGGCCGAGGAAGTCGTCGGCGAAGAACACGATGTACACCGAGCCGATGATCATCAGCACGCCATCGATGGCGGCTGCGACGTAACGGGGTACGCGAATACCGGCGCTGAGCAGGGCCAGCCCAGAGGAGTAGATGTCGAGCACGGCCCCGCCCACCAGACCGAGCACCGCCACCAGGGCGAACGGCACCAAGAACCAGGTTGGCAGCAAGGTGGTGAGGGCGCCGATGGGGTCGGCGGCGATGGCGTCGTTCAGGTCCGTTGAGGAGCCGGCCAGCAGAATTCCGAAGATCAACAAGATGACCGGTGCCAGCGAGGAGCCGAAGGTGGTCCAGCCCACCACGGCGCCGCTGCCGGCCGAGCGTGGCAGGTAGCGCGAGTAGTCCGCGGCAACGTTCACCCACCCCAGTCCAAATCCCGTCATCATGAAGATCAACGCACCGATCACCTGCGGCATTGAGCCAGCTGGCATCGCAGCCACGGTGGCGATCTGCACCGTGTCCAGCACCAGCACGATGTAGACGACAGTCAGCACACCGGTGATCGCTGTGATCAACAGCTGCATCCGCATGATCAGGTTGAAGCCGACAACCCCCGTCGCGATGATCAACGCCGCAACCACCACCAGCGCGACGACCTTGGTCGTGGTCGCGCCGTTGAACCCCAACGCGGTGAAGACGGTCGAGGTAGCCAGCACGGCGAGTGAGGTCAGCGCGGTTTCCCATCCCACGGTGAGCAGCCAGGAGATTACCGACGGCAGCCGGTTACCCCGTACGCCGAAGGCAGCCCGGCTGAGAACCATAGTGGGCGCCGAGCCGCGCTTGCCAGCCAGCGAGACGATGCCGCAGAGCGCGAAGGAGATCAGGATGCCGATCACCCCGACTACCACCGCCTGAAGGGCCGAGATGCCGAAGCCCAGGACGAAAGAACCGTAGCTGATGCCGAAGACAGAGACGTTCGCCCCGAACCAGGGCCAGAAGAGGTTCCGCGGCCGGCCACCGCGCTCGTCCTCGGCGATCATGTTGATCCCGTTGAGCTCCACGCCGCCCGGCGCAGCACCGGCGCCCCGGGCGGGATCAAGTGCTGCTGTCATTGGAGGTCCTTCTACCTGATATCGACGTAGAGATAGCTGGCCGATCGGTCGGCGACTCGCACGCTAGATCCGGGGCTGACTGCTGTCAATGTTGTGTGCGTCGCATTCTGGCGGCCTCTGTCCCGCGCTCGCCGACCGCGGCGCTACCCGCTGAACTGCTCCCGGCATGAGCCCGTTTCAGTTGAATCGGATCCAAACGCCACCTGAGGTCATGGGTCAGCGGCACACTGGGCTGATGGCTGATAACAAGACAGCGCCAAGCGAGAATAGCGTGGCCGACCTCATCGAGGCCCTTCCGCAGGAGCGCCGACGCGCGGAGGCACGCACCGTCGTGAACCTTCTCCAGCAGACCACGGGGGAGAAGCCGGTGGTGTGGGGGCCGAGCATGATCGGTTTCGGCACCCTGCACTACACGTACGAGAGCGGGCGGGAAGGCGACACCGCAAGGGTCGCTTTCGCAGCGCGCAAGTCGGGGCTCACCTTCTACGGGTTGAAGGACCATCCCGACTCCGCTGCGCTGTTTGAGTCGCTGGGGTCGTACACCGAGGGCGTCGGCTGCGTCTACGTCAAGAGTCTCGACCAGATCGACCAGGACGTGCTTGCTGACCTGGTCAGGCTGGCCTGGACCCGCTGACCAGGTTGGCTACCGCCCGACCGGTGTCTCGACTCTCTGCTCGGTGACTGCCACGGAGGCTGCCCGCCAGTGGTTGTGGCTGAGGGCGGCGATGACCGCTGCTAGCCCGGCGCCGATGGCCGCCCCACCGAAGGACCAGCCCAGACCGTGGTAGTCGATCAGGATCCCGGCTAACGCCGTACCGGCGGCCGCTCCGGTGGTGTTCGCCGCGGAGAGGAAGGCCTGTGCCTCATTGAGCCGGTGCGACGGCGCCAGATGGTCGAGCAGGCTCTGTTGCATGATCAACGTCGGGGCAATGGTCACCCCGGTGACGAACAGCACCGGCAGCAGCACCCACAGCGAGAGCTGCGACAGCCCCATCAGCACCGCCATCAACCCGAGGAAGAGGGCGAAGAGGCCGAGCAGCACCGGCACCGCCTGCCGCTCCTCGAACGGCCAGCCGCGGGCGCCGAAGACCAGGCCGCCGACAGCGCTGCCGCCGGCGATGGCCGCGAACAGGATGCCGACCCGCTGGGTGCCGCCGAGCTGCTGGTCGGCGGTGGCGGCCATCGAAGTGTCCAGCTGGCCGAATGCGATGCTCATCGCCAGCATCACGAGCAACACTGCGCCCACCCCGGTGGCCGTGATCGCGGACCGGTGACCGGGGTACCGCGCCGCCGTGTCGGACCCGGAGCTCGCTTCTCTCAACAGACGCTTGGCCGGGGTGGACTCTCGGGCGGCTTCGGTACGGCAGTAGGCGACCCCGCCGGCGGCCATCAGTCCTGCGGTGACCAGCAGTGGCACGACCGGTACGGTGAACGCCAGCAACGCCGACAACAGCAGCGGCCCACCGACGAAGATCAGCTCTACGGAGGTGGCGTCCAAGGCGAAGGCCACCCGGCGCGACTCCAGATCGGGAAAGATGACCCGCCAGGCGGCTCGCAGCGCTGGGCTCATCGGCGGGTACGTGAGGCCGGCCAAGGCCGACAAGACAACCAGCAGCGAGGTCGGCCCGTCCCAGATGGTGGCGAGCGCAACGGCGACCAGCAGACCGGCACTGGCCAGCGACGTCGGCAACAGCACCCAGATCTGGCCGTACCGGTCCATCAGCCTGCCCCACACCGGGGTACCGCCCGCGGACCCGATCGCGAAGGCGCCAGTCACGAAGCCCGCGATGCTGTAGGCGCCGCGTTCGTGCTCGACCAACAGCAGGATTCCCAACGGCGCCATCGCCATCGGCAGCCGGGCGATCAGGGCTGCGATGAATGGCTGCGCGGCGGGGCCATGTCGAAGGAGCCGGAGGTAGGCACGCAGGCCGCTACCGATCACAACGCCTGTCACCGTGAACTCCGTTCGGGATGGGATCTGGTCGGTCACCGGGTCGCCATCCGCGAGACCATCAGTGGTTGATGATATTCGAAAACAGCCCTATCTACCGCATCCGTACTTCTGCAACTGTCCCGGTCCGGCTAGTAGGTGAACCCATGACTTCGCCGGTAGCCCGCCAGCAGCTCATCGATCACCTGCGCGGTACGGAGCGCGCTGCGACCTGTGCTCGGTGACTCCCCACGCCCGGTGAGCGAGTCGACCACCTTCTGGATCAGCGGCAGCTGCACAATTTCCGGGTATGGCGCTTCGACCCGGTCCTCCCCGTCGCGAGTGGTGATCCGCACGGGTTCCTGGCCGAAGCAGGACGATCTCAGGGTGCCCGCCGAGCCGATGACCTCTATCTCGTCGATGTGGTCCGCGGCGTCGTAGTTCCACAGGCCGACACCCTCCACACCGGAGTCGAAGCTGAAGACAGCGGTGACCAGATCCTCTGCCGGATAGGCACTCCCGCGGTTGACGGCCACCCCCGAGCAGGAGGTGATCGGGCCGAACATCCAGTCAAGGACATCGAGCGCGTGCGAGCCGAGGTCGACGAAGAGACCGCCGCCGGAGATCTCCGGTCGGACCCGCCACGGCAGGGTCGCACCGGCTGGGAGCTGAGCCGCCTGCTGGTTGCGGACGCTGACCGAGCGAACCTGCCCGATCCGGCCACTGTCGAGCAGATCCTTGATGGTGTGGAACCGCGGCATGGCCCGTCGGTAGTACGCCACGAACAGCGGCACCCCGGAGGCGTCACAGGCATCGATCATCCGCAAGCACTCCTGCGCGGTACGCGCCATCGGCTTCTCGACATATACCGGCTTGCCCGCCGCAGCTGCCCGCACTGTGTAGTCGGCATGGGAGTCCGGTGGGGTCGCGACGTAGACGGCGTCCACCTCGGGGTCGTTGATCAGCTGATCGGCGTCGTCGTACCAGCGCGGAACCTGGTGCCGGCGAGCGTACTCAGCCGCCTTCCCACCGTCCCGCCGCATCACCGCGACCAGCTCGGAGCGGTCGGCCTGCTGGAAGCCCGGGCCGCTCTTGCGTTCGGTCACGTCTCCGACCCCGATGATGCCCCACCGCACTGTGTCCATGACGGACAGGTTAGGGCCCGCTCGCCCGCTTGTTCGGCGGCCTCAGCCGGCTTTCACGCCGTCCAGCACTCGTGCGGTCGCTATCGCTGCGGTGGCTGCCTCGTATCCCTTGTCCTCACTCGACCCGTCCAGGCCCGCCCGATCGAGCGCCTGCTGCTCGTTGTCGCAGGTGAGCACGCCGAACCCGACCGGCACGCCGGTCCGCACACTGACCTCGGTCAGGCCAGTGGTGGCGGCTTGGCAGACATAGTCGAAGTGCGGGGTACCGCCGCGGATCACGACTCCCAGCGCGACCACCGCGTCGTAGTGGGGGGCGAGCCGGGCGGCCGCCACCGCGAGCTCGAAGGTGCCGGGAACGCGCACCGGCTCGACCGGCTCCAGGCCGGCGTCGGTCAGCCCTCGTTGCGCGCCGGCGATCAGGCCGTCCATCACCGTGGCGTGCCAGGACGCGGCGATGATCGCCACCTGGAGGCCGCGTCCATCCACGGTGAGCGTTGGTGAACCACTTTTCATTGTCTTCCTTCGGTCAGCTGGCAATAGGGGTTGCTCGGGACTCAGGGTCGCTCGCAAGCCAGAGGTCGCGGGCGAGGTCAGCTCTGGACGGCCGGTTCCGCGGCGTCGAGAAGCAGAGCGTGGCCCATCCGGTCCCGTTTGGTCGCCAGGTACTGCTGGTTGGCGGCGACCGGCGTTATTCGGATCGGCTCGACCGTGACCACGTCGAATCCTGACTCCTGCAGGGCCGCTACCTTGAGCGGGTTGTTGGTGAGCAGCCGCACGGCACTCAACCCGAGATCGGTCAGGATGGCCGCACCGGCGGCGTACTCCCGGCCATCGACGGGCAGACCCAGCTCGGTCTGGGCGTCGACGGTGTCGAAGCCCTGGTCCTGCAGGGCGTACGCCCGGAGCTTGTCCAGCAGCCCGACACCTCGTCCCTCGTGTCCCCGGAGATACACCACCACCCCACCCTCGGCTGCCACGCGCTCCAGCGCCAGACTCAGCTGCGGACCGCAGTCGCAGCGCTGGGAGCCGAAGGTGTCACCGGTCAGGCACTCAGAGTGCAGCCGCACCAGCGGAGCGCGGCCGCCCAGACCCAACGGGCTGACCAGAGCCAGGTGCTCGTCCCCGGTACGGAGGTCGCGGTATCCGGTCACCCGGAAGACTCCGGAGGCGGTCGCCATCGTGGTCTGCGCGGACCGCGCAACCCGGTCGTGCACCCGACGCCACTCGATCAACATCTCGATCGTGATCACCGGCAGCTGGTGCCGAGCCGCCAGCTGCACGGCCTCAGGGAGGCGCATCATGGAGCCGTCGTCGCATACCAGCTCTCCGATCGCTGCCACCGGCGCCAGTCCGGCAAGTCGGCACAGGTCGACCGCGGCCTCGGTGTGGCCGGGCCTGGTCAGGACTCCGCCGTCCTTGGCCCGAAGCGGAATCACGTGTCCCGGTCGGATCAGGTCCACAGCTGTGGTGTCCGGGGCGGCTAGCAGCCGGATGGTGCAGGCCCGGTCGGCGGCACTGATCCCCGTGCTCACTCCGCGGCGGGCGTCGACGGTAACCGTGTACGCGGTCCGCAGCGGGTCGGCGTTGTCACGCACCATCAGCGGCAACGCCAGCTCATCGGCCCGGGACTCCGACATCGGCGCGCAGATGTAGCCCGACGTGTGCCGGATGGTCCACGCCATCCACTCAGTGGTGAGGGTCTCCGCGGCCAGGATCACGTCGCCTTCGTTCTCCCGGTCGGCGTCGTCGGTGACCAGCACCGGGAGTCCGCGGCGCAGCGCGTCCAGAGCCTCCTCGATCGAGGAGAGTCGGGCGCCCACAGCGGCGTCGTCCATCACTGTCCACCCACCGAGGACGACGCCTGGAGCAGCCGCTCGACATACTTGGCGATCACGTCCACCTCCAGATTGACGAGGTCGCCGACCGCCTTGTGCCCGAGCGTGGTCAGCGCCAAGGTGGTAGGGATCAGCGACACCTCGAAGCTGTCGGAGCTCACCGCGGAGACGGTGAGGGAGACCCCGTCGACTGTGATCGAGCCCTTCTCCACCACGTAGCGCGCCAGCGAGGGCGGCAGCTCGAAGCGCACCACCTCCCAGCGGTCCCCCGGTGTCCGAGACACCAGCGCAGCGGTGCCGTCCACATGGCCTTGCACGATGTGCCCGCCGAAACGGTCAGTGGCTGCCATGGCGCGTTCCAGGTTGACGCGGTCCCCGGCGCGCAGCGTGCCGAGGCTGCTGCGGGCCAGCGTCTCGGCCATCACATCGAAGCTGAGCGACTCGCTGTCGTGGTTCACAACGGTGAGGCAGACACCGTTGACGGAGATGGATGCGCCGTGCTCGGCGTCGCTGCCTACCCTGGGGCCCCGGACACCGACGGTGGCCGACTCTCGACCGCGCTCGATGGCGACAACCTCGCCGAGCTCTTCGACAATTCCTGTGAACATCAGTGGCCTTCCTGACCAGTCGAGGGCAGAGTTGCCCGAACCCGAATATCCGGGCCGATCGTGATCACGTCGTAGGGGTTCAGACGCAGCGCCGCGTCCATGGTCGGGATACCGAAGCCGGCCACCGCTGATGGGCCGTCGCCCAGCAGCATCGGGGCAAGGTAGGCAACCACCTCGTCCACCAGCCCGGCACGCAGGAAGGCAGCCGCCAACGTGGGTCCGCCTTCCAGCCACACCTGACGGATCTCCCGCGCTGCCAGCGCCGCCAGCGCGCGGCCCGGGTCGGGGTCCTGCAGCTGCAGTGTCGGTGCCGAGTCGTCGAGTACGCGGGCCGCCGGCGGAATCACCCGTCGACCCATCACCACCCGCAACGGCTGACGACCGGTACGGGCGCCGTCCGGCCCGCGTACGGTCAGTGCCGGGTCGTCGGCGAGCACGGTACCGGTGCCGACGAGTACGGCCCCCGACTCGCCTCGCAGGGCATGGACATCGGCACGCGCGGCGGGCCCGGTGATCCAGCGGCTGGTGCCGTCGGCCGCCGCGGACCGGCCGTCCAGACTGGCAGCGAACTTCCACACCACGCGCGGGCGGCCGCGGACCATGGCGAAGGTCCATGCCTGGTTGAGCTCAGCAGCCTCCGCTGCCAACAACCCACCCTCGACCTGTACGCCGGCGTCGCGCAGCGACTCCGCACCTCCCGATGCCGTGGCGTTGGGGTCGCTCTGGGAGTACACGACCCGGGAGACGCCGGCAGCAGCCAGCGCGCGAGAGCAGGGCCCGGTTCGACCGGTGTGGTTGCAGGGTTCCAACGTGACGAAGACCGTTGCGCCCGCGGCGGCGGCGCCAGCGGCGACCAGCGCAACTGCCTCGGCATGCGGGCTGCCGGCGCCGCGGTGATAGCCCTCCCCCACGACCCCACCCGTGTCGTCGACCACCACTGCGCCCACCCGTGGGTTGGGGTCAGCGACCGGGCCAAGGCGCGCCAGATTGAGCGCACGACGCATTCTCGTCACGTCGCCGGCCTCGATCATGTCTGACCCCTCGCACTCAGCTGTTCCAGCGAGCTCCGGGGTGTCACGAGACGGCTCGTCGCACGCACCACCGGACACATGTCCGGCACCGGCGTGACCGCCTCACCAAGCGGAGCGGCGCCAGCCAAAGCTGTCGCCGAACTCCGTACGCGCTACCTCCCATCCGGACTTTCACCGTCGGTCCTGGAGTTCCACCAGGTCAACCGGCCGCTGGCTGCGGTCGGGTCGCGGACTATCACCGCCGGTTCGGAGTTACACCGACCCCGGAGCACGTATTGGTCCCCATTGTGGCATTCGAGCCAAAAGGTGTCATTTCAGTTCGGCTGTTCGACCGGGCAGTGATAGGCGGTTCGCCCGCCCACCCTGCTGGTCGTGACCGCAGCCCCGCAGTCTCGGCAGTGCAGCTGTTTGTAGACCTTGCGCGCCTCGCTCCCGGGGG
>CADCUO010000024.1 GCA_902805915.1 uncultured Propionibacteriaceae bacterium
GTGGCTGGAGGCCGACCGACTCGGCACGTTGCTGGAGGCCTTGACCGAGCAGAACTTGGACAACCAACGCGAGGTGGTGAAGGAGGAGAAGCGGCAGCGCTACGACAACGTCCCCTACGGCGACGTGCCGAGTCGGTCGGCCTCCAGCCACAGAGCCAGGTCGAGGCCGCCGCTGGGCAGCGCCTCGAAGTAGTTGGTCCGGTCGAACCAGGTGGTGGCATTCACCGACGCGCCGGCGGCCTGCAGCAAGGCGATGTGCTGGCCCGACGGGACGTGTGCCGAGCCTTGGAACATGACATGTTCGAAGAGGTGCGCGAAGCCGGTCCGGCCGGGCTGCTCGTGCCGCGAGCCCACGTTGTACCAAAGGTTCACCGCCACCAAGGGCGCCCCGTGGTCGGGGCTGGCGATGACCCGCAGACCGTTGTCGAGCCTTCGCTCGATGATCGGGTACGACAGCGAGGTGGCGCCAGGACTCATGCTGGCTATCTCAGCACACCAAGCCCGCCAGGAGCAGGTCGGGCTGCAGAGCCGGGTTTGACGAGCCGCACCTGGTGGCCCGGCGTAGTGTCGGATGATGCTGATCGCCGAGGAGTTCCTGCTGCTGTGTCTGGATGAAGCCGGCAGCCGCCGCCTGTCCGTGGAGAAGGTCGACCCGGCGCTGGGAGGTGCGTTGCTGGCCGAGCTGGCGCTGATGGGGCGCATCGTCGTAGCGGACGACCCCGGCTGGCGCCAGCGAGGTCGGGTCACTGTGACCAGCACCGAACCGACTGGTGATACCGAGCTGGACCGGGCGCTGCACGCTGTCGCGGCCCCGCAGGGCAGGCGAGCCAAGGACCTGATCAGCTCGATGTCGTTCCGGCGGATCACGAAGGGTCTCCGGGACCGTTTGCTCGACCGACTGGTGACCGCCGGGGTGCTGGCTCGAAGGCGGAAGCCCGTCCTCGGGTTCATTCCACGTACGGTGTGGCCCACCGTCGACGCCGGTCCGCGCCAGGGGGTATGCGAGCGGTTGCGCCTCGCCCTGGTTGACCGGCTGACGCCGAGCCAGCGAACTGTGGGTCTGATCTCGCTGCTGCAGGCCACCGGCCATCTCACCACGGCCATGCCGGGAGAAGACCGGCGGGCACTGCAGGCGCGGGCTAAGTCGCTGACTGAAGGGGACTGGGCGGCGAAGGCTGTCAAACAAGCGATTCAGGAGGTGTACGCGGCGACAGCGAGCGTTGCGGCTGGGAGCGCAGCGGCCGCTGGTAGCTAAGAGTCAGCCAGCTCTGCCGGAACCAAGTCGATAACGCCGGCGGCCAGCGCAGGTTGTGCGTACGCAGCCGCAAGCGTGGCAATGGTCTCGTGCGCGTTCAGTCCGCTCGGGTTCGGCACGACCCACAGCCGTGCCCCGCCGATGTCTGCCGGCTGCTCACCTGGCGTGGCCGTCCTGAGTCCAAACGCAGTCCGGTACGCCGTGATGCCCGCAATTGCGACGACCCGAGGGCGGTAGCGTTGCACAGTCTGTTCCAGCCGGGTCCGTCCCTGCCGGAGCTCAGCTGCGGACAGCTCGTCGGCTCGGGCAGTGGCACGGTTCACCAGATTGGTGTTCCCCAGGCCTCGGGTGACGACGTAGGCGCGGTCCTGGTCAGTCATCCCGTTGGCCCGGTTGACATCGCGGTCGATGATGCCGGCCAGCCGCAGCGCCGGCCAGAACCGGTTCCCTGGATGGGCGAAGTGGGTCTGGGTAGCGGCGGTCCACAGGCCGGGATTGATGCCGACGAACAGCAGCTTGAGTCCGTTCCCGATCAGATCGGGCACCGACGCGTCCTGGAACGACGACAGCTCTGCCCGCGTGAAGCCCACCGGTGAGAATCTAGCTGATACCCGTCCTTGGAGTTGACCGGAGCACTGTCTTGACGTCTCAGACATGGAGGGCTAGGTTATTGAAACGATCCAGTCCTGCTGGTGAGCAATAGCCGAGTTCCGTCCGGGCGCATGAGGGTGACGCGAGGGTTACGTCCGAATCGACCAGCGTGGGCGGGTGAAGCCGGCACCATGCGCAGTGTGCGCACGATCCCTATTCTGGAGGTTCAATGAGGTACAGCAGGTCGGCTCGGCGCAGTGTGGCGCTTGTGGCGATGGCGGCAGCAACGACGCTCGTCGCCGCCGGCTGCGGCGCCGGCAGTCTCGGCAGCAGCGACGGAGGCGGTGCCGGCGGCGCCGGTGGTGACAGCGCTACCACTATCACCTTCCTCACCGGAGCTACCGACACCGATGTGGCCAGCGCGAAGGCGGTGATCGAAGCCTTCAAAGCAGGCAATCCCAACATCACGGTCAAGCACGACACCCGCCCGGGAGGTTCGGAGGGTGACAACCTGGTGAAGACCCGGCTGGCCACCGGTGACATGTCCGAGGTCTTCATCTACAACAACGGCTCATTGCTGCAGGCAATCAAGCCGGAGCAGAACCTCACGCCGCTCGACGACCAGCCGTGGGCTGGTCAGCTGGATGAGACCTTCGCCGCGTCATCCAAGGGTGCCGACGGCAAGCTCTACGGCGGCCCGTACGGGACCGCGTTCGGCGGCGGTGTGCTCTACAACATCCCGGTGTACGAAAAGCTCAACCTCGAGATCCCCAAGACCTGGGACGAGTTCATGGCCAACAACAAGAAGATCAAAGAGGCCGGGGGAGTCGATCCCGTCGAGCAGACCTATGGCGAGACGTGGACGTCCCAGCTATTCGTGCTGGGTGACTACGCCAACGTCGCGGCCAAGATGCCTGACTTCGCTGAGAAGTACACCAAGGGCGAAGCGAAGTACTCCAACACTCCGGAAGCGTTGGCCGGGTTCGAGCACATGCAAGAAGTCAGGGACGCCGGCTACTTCAATAAGAACTTTGCTTCAGCAAAGCTGAACGACGGGATCAAGGCGGTGGCTACCGGGAAGGCTGCGCACTACCCGCAGCTCGGCGCCGTGGCAGCCAACATTGAGAACGTGGCGCCGGGTAAGTCAGACGATGTCGGCTTCTTCGCACTCCCCGGCGAGGACGCGGCGGCTAACGCCATGACGGTCTGGCCGGGAACAGCCGCGATGTACATCCCGAAGGCGGTGGAGGGCGACAAGCTCGAGGCGGCCAAGAAGTTCATCGCCTTCGCGGCGACGAAGGAGGCCTGTGACGTCTACGCCAAGGGTTCGCCGCCCCAAGGCCCGTTCCTCTCGAAGGCGTGCACGCTGCCCAGCGAGGTCTCCCGGGTCGCGAAGGACACCCAGGCCTACTTCGACGCAGGGAAGGCGAGCCCGGCTCTGGAGTTCCTGTCGCCGATCAAGGGCCCGGCCCTGGAGCAGATCTGCGTTCAGCTCGGTACCGGTCAGGTGGACGCCAAGAAGGCTGCGGAGCTTTATGACCAGGACGTGAAGAAGCAGGCGCAGCAGCTGGGTCTGCCCGGCTGGGAGTGATCACCAAGCCCTCTTTGGCCCACTAGTCACCGTTGACTCGTCCTGCCGCCGGTCTCGACCGGGCCGGCGGCAGGACCACACGAAAGGGCTTCGCCATGGCGAGCACACTGAGTACATCGGAGGCGACCCGTCTGGCGCCCGCCATGCGGGGCCTTCAGGATCGCCGGAACAAACGACCGGGACCGTACCCATACTGGTTCTATGTAGCCCCAGGGCTCATCTACGTCATCTTCTTCGTCGTTCCTACCTTCGCCTCGTTCTACTTCTCCTTCACCCGCTGGGACCTGTTCACCTCGACCTGGATCGGTATGGACAACTACCGGACGTTCTTCGAGGAGCAGGCCCTGATCATCGGCCTGCGCAACACCTTGATCTATGCGGTGCTCACCTCCGGAATGAAGGTGGTCCTCGGCATGGCTCTGGCCCTGCTGTTGACCTCGAAGATCATCGCTCGCGGTTACTTGCGCTCAGTGATCTTCTTCCCGGTGCTGGTGAGCACCATCGGCGTTGGACTCACCTTCACTGTGTTGATGAACCCGGAGCAGGGACTGATCAACCAGGCGCTGGGAGGAGTAGGTGTGGAAGGGCCGGGCTGGCTGACGAACCCCAGCCTGGCGTTGTTCTCCATCGCCTTGGTGGACGTGTGGAAGGGTGTCGGGCTGGCCACGGTCATCTACATCGCCGGGCTGGTCTCCATCCCCCAGGAGTACTACGAGGCAGCGGAGGTCGACGGGGCCAGCAGATGGCAGGTGTTCAGAAACATCATGCTGCCACTGGCCAAGCCGGCCACCGCCACCGTGATCACGCTGTCACTCATCGGCGGCCTGCGGTCGTTCGACCTGATCTGGGCGATGACCAAGGGCGGACCGGGTTTTGCGTCCGACGTCATCGCGTCGACGATCTTCAAGCAGTACCAGGCAGGGTTCTATGGGCTCTCCACGGCGGGCAGTGTGGTGCTGTTCCTGGTCGTCACGATCATCGTGGTCCCGCTCACCTGGTGGCTCAATCGAGGGGAGCATCACTAATGAAGAACACCCGTGGTGTGGTCATCGGAGGGGCCGCCATCGTGCTAACCGCGATCTTCTTCGTGGTGCCGTTCATCTTCATCTTCCTCATCGCCTCCAAGGACCGGGTCGAGTCCGCCCTGCTTGA
>CADCUO010000025.1 GCA_902805915.1 uncultured Propionibacteriaceae bacterium
CCGTCGAAGGCCACATCGAGGGCCGCGACTTCGTCTAGCGGGATGCCGATGTTGCGAGCCAGCAGGTTGCCGGTGCCGGCTGGAATGAGCCCGAACGGTATCCCGGTGTCGGCCAGTCCCGAACACACCACCCGGATGGTGCCGTCGCCGCCCGCTCCGAGGACCAGGTCGACATTTTCCCTGACCGCCTGGGCGGTCATGGCCACGCCAGGGTCGTCGGGAGTTGTCTCCAGCCACAGCGGGCGCTGCCAGCCGCGGCTGGTGACCTCGTACTCGACCCGTCGTCGGAAGGCCGCCCAGTCAGTCACCTTGGCCGGGTTGTAGACCACAGCGCAGCGCTTCGGGGGCCCACCCTCGGTATCGACGGGCGGCTTCTTCCGTACCAGCTCCGAGACGATCTCGTGTGGGATGGGTACGGTGACGCCGGCCACCACCAGGCAGAGTGACGCGATCAGCGAGCCGAACAGCGCGCCACCGACGATGTCGGAGATGTGGTGGGCTGACAGCACCCAGCGGTTGAGCGCGACAGCCAGCACGATCGCCGCCCCGCCGACCTGCCAGGCGAACCGGGTGCTGGCGCTGCGACGGGTGACCGCAAAGGTGGCGCCGACGGCGACGGCGCCGACCACAGCGGCCACCATATGACCGGACGGGTAGGCGTACCCGTTGGCGGTGATGAGATCCAACGCCTGCTCCGGCCGTGGCCGGCGGAAGATCAGCTTGAGCACGGCGGCGCCACCCCAGCCGAACACCACCATCAGCACCAGCGCGGTCGCGAGCTGGCGTAGCCGGTGCCGGCCGGCCCAGATGGCGATGCCCAGCAACGACCCGTAGACCAGGCCGGGCCAGGTCAGCAAAGCGAAGGCGGCGAGGATCTCACCGGGCGCTGAGTCGGGGCTGATGCGAGGCGGCAGGGTGTGTCGGTCAAGCCAGTGCAGCGGCGGCCAGCTGAAGGTGAGTACGGTCCAGCCGACGAACGCCGCCAAGAAGCCGGCAACGACGATGACGGCTGAGAGGGGAGGAGTCTTGCGGACCATAGTGCGGCTCATCCTCCCACTAGGCGTGGGCGCTGCTGATTACTCCGGTGTATCCGGCCCCATCGGCTGGATAGGCTGGCGCAGTGATCGATGCCAAGGTTCTCCGCCAAGATCCCGACCGTGTCCGTGCCTCGCAGCGAGCCCGGGGCGAGTCCGAGTTAGTCGTCGATGACCTCTTGGCCGCCGAAGAGAGCCGCCGCAACGCCATCGGGCAGTACGAGACGCTGCGGGCAGAGCAGAAAGATCTGGGCAAGCAGGTGTCCCGCGCTACCGGAGACGACCGGACCGCGTTGCTGGCACGGACCAAGGAGCTCGCCGATCAGGTGAAGAAGGCCGAGCTGGCGCAGAACGAGGCGGTTGAGAACTTCCAGCGGCTGCTGCTCGGCGTCGGCAACCTGGTCGAGGACGGCGTCCCGAGCGGTGGCGAGGACGACTATGAGGTGCTGGAGACCATCGGCACCCCTCGGGACTTCGTTGGAGAGGGCTTAACACCCCGGGACCACCTCGAGCTCGGCCAGCTCCTTGCTGCCATCGACACCGAGCGCGGCGCCAAGGTCTCGGGCTCACGTTTCTACTACCTGACGGGTCAGGGTGCCGAGCTGGAGCTTGCCCTGGTGAACTTCGCGATGGCGTCGGCGATTCGGAACGGCTTCACCCCCGTGATTCCGCCGGCACTGGTCAAGCCGCAGGCCATGGAGGGCACCGGGTTCCTCGGTCAGGCGGCACAAGACGTCTACCACCTGCCCGACGATGACCTTTACCTCGTGGGTACCGCAGAGGTCCCGCTGGCGGCGTACCACAGTGACGAGATCTTGGATGCCGCCGCGCTGCCGCTTCGCTATGCCGGATACAGCCCGAGCTATCGGCGGGAGGCGGGGTCGCACGGCAAGGACACCAGGGGCATCTTTCGGGTGCACTGGTTCGACAAGGTCGAGATGTTCGTTTTTTGCGACCCGGCCGACGCCAGCGCCGAACACCGCCGCCTGCTGCAGTGGGAGAAGGACTTCATCTCCGCTCTGGAGATCCCGTTCCAGGTGCTCGACCTGGCCGGTGGCGACCTCGGTCTGAGCGCGGCCCGCAAGTTCGACTGCTACGGCTGGCTGCCGACCCAGAACCGCTACCGGGAGATCACCTCGACGTCGAACTGCACCGAGTTCCAGGCCCGCCGGCTCAACATCCGGGCCCGGTTCGGCTCCGGCACGGCTCCCGTCGCCACCTTGAACGGCACCCTGTGCGCCATGACTCGGACCATCATCATGATCCTGGAGAACCACCAGCAGGCCGATGGGTCGGTCGGCATCCCTGCCGCTCTCAGGCCGTACCTGGGTGGCCGCGAGCGGCTTGTCCCCGTCTCATGAGCCCACCTGAGGGCCTGCACTGGCGTCCCCGGCTGGTCGCCCTGGACATCGACGGAACCGTGGTGGACCACGACGGCCTGATGCCCGACCCGATCCACGACGCGATCCAGGCGGTGGTGGCGGCGGGTGTCCCGGTGGTGCTGGCCACCGGCCGAAGCTGGCACGGGACGCAGCCCGTCTTCGACTACCTGGGGCTGCCGAGCGGGCCGTCGATCTCCTCCAACGGGGCGGTGATTGTCAACTATCCGCCGCAGCAGATTGTGCGGGCGGTGACCTTCGACCCGGCGGAAGTGATCAGGAGTGTCGAGGAGTTCGCCCCCGGCACGTTGATCGCGGTCGAGGAGGTCGGCCGCGGCTACCGGCTGAACGGTCACTTTCCCGACGGCGACCTGACCGGGGAGATGCTGATCGAGGACGTCAGCCAGCTGTCGGCCCGCCCGGTGACCCGTGTCATTTTGCGCAACCCCCACAGCTCAGAAGCAGATTTCATCGAGCTGGCCAAGCATCTGGGCTTGCACGGGGTCAGCTACTTTGTCGGGTGGAGTGCCTGGCTGGACATCGCACCGCAGGGGGTCAACAAGGCCACCGCGCTGGCTGATATCGCCGCCGATCTGGATATCAAGCAGGTCGACGTGCTGGCGCTGGGCGACGGGCGCAACGACATGGAGATGCTCCGGTGGGCCGGTCGCGGGGTGGCGCTCGGCGATGCCACCGACGAGGTCAAGCTCGCAGCCGGGCATGTCACCGGCCACTTCAGTGAGGGAGGCACCGTACGCGAGCTCCGGCGCTGGTTTAGCTGAGACGCCCAATCACAAAGGCCGCCGTTCGCGGTCAGGCGGCCTGTTCCACGTGGATGCCATGCACGACGAGGGCGTATGCAGCCAGTACCTCGGTACGGCTGGGCGGTGTCACCGCGGGGCGTCCGGATCCGGTAGGTCCCTTGCGCGCCGTGTGCAGGTGCCGCTTCACCGTGGACAGGGAGCACCCGAGCCGGTGGGCCAGACCCTCCAGGCTCTCCTTGGGGTTGGCGTTCCGCAGCCGCAGAACCTCCGCGTGGTCAACGTGGCGGTTACGGCCGGTGACGCCGGCGAGGGTGTCGAAGTCCTCCGGGTCAACAGTGATCTCCAGCTGCCGTCTGATGCGCATCCGCTGCTTCTCGGTCGAGCCTCCCGCGTACCCAGCGACGTCGTGGCGCACTACGGCCGCGTACAGGCAATCCACCATCAGCGGGCAGTTGCGGCAGACGTCCGCCGCCTGCAGCTCCATCGAGACGGCGCGGCGGCGGGCCTGCGCCGGAGCACTCGCCCGCGGTGGCTCCTCCAGCAGCATGTCATGGAAGAGGGCGGAGGACGGCACGCAACCAGCCACTGTGGTACGGGTGGTGGTGCTATCGGTCGTGCTCGAGCGGGTCAACATATCGGCTCTCCATTAGGACTGGTTTTCTCAACAGGCCTCGGATGAGACGACACATAGGCCGATCTGGTTCCCAATCGCACGAAATGAAATAGACGAACCTATTCCCGCCGGCAACGAGTGCGCCGGGTGACCCCCGGTTACAGGTACATTCCGTCCGTGCCGGGCGGGCGCGGCACCGGGGGACTGGCCGGTGCTGGGTGCCCGGGGCCCGGCGGCAGCGCACGCCGCATCTGCTCCAGCTGAGCGCGGGCAGCCATCTGCTGGGCGAACAACGCCGTCTGGATGCCGTGGAACAGGCCCTCCAGCCAGCCGACCAGCTGCGCCTGGGCAATCCGCAGCTCGGCATCGGTGGGAGTGGCGTCGGCGGTGAAGGGCAACGTGATCCGCTCCAGCTCCTCCACCAGCTCCGGTGCCAACCCCTCCTTCAGCTCGGCGATGGATGCCTGGTGGATCTTGCCCATCCGCTGCCGACTGGCATCGTCCAGCGGTGCTGACTTCACCTCGTCCAGCAGCTGCCGGATCATGTTCCCGATCCGCATCACCTTCGCCGGCTGCTCCACCATATCGGTCACGGAACGGCTGACATCCTCGTCGGTCTGCACCTCTGCCGCCGGCGGGCCCTCAACGGCCATCGCATTCGGGGACACGACATACACCCGTCCGTCGCCGGTAGTACCCGCGACGCCCTGCGGCGGGCCTGCCTGCTGGTCGGAATCCTGGTTGTCAGTCATGATTCGATCCTAGGCGAGGCCGCACGCCCAGCGGTTCAGCCTTCACGCCAGGCATTGCTCTCAATGTGGGAGCCGCCGTGTGGACCCATCTGCAGCATTCCGCCGTCCACCGGCCAGGAGGCTCCGGTGACGTAGCTGGCCGCTGGTGAGGCCAGGAAGGCCACCACCGAGGCGATCTCCCAGGCGTCACCGGGCCGACCTAGCGGGATGCCTGGACGTTCGGTCCCGGTGGGGTCCTCGTCAGTCTGGCCGGTCATCGGTGTGGCGATCTCTCCAGGTGCCACCGCGTTGACGGTGATCTGGTGCTGTCCCAGCTCGATTGCGGCGGTCTTGAGCAGACCGCCGAGGCCATGCTTGGCTGCGTCGTACGCGCCGGAGCCGACCCGGGGCTGGTGCTCGTGCACGCTGGTGATGCCGATGATGCGCCCACCGCGACCCGCCGCGACCATCCGCCTGGCGGCACGCTGGATGCAGACGAAGGCGCCGTCGAGGTCGGCACTGACGGTGTGCCGCCACTGCTCCAAGGTCATTTCCAGCACCGGCGCGTTGTCTCCGGTACCAGCGTTGTTGACGAACACGTCGACCCCGCCCAGCTGCTCGGCGAGACTGTCGATCACGTCGCCACAACCCTCCAGGTCAGTGGTGTCCAGCTGCGCGACGAAGGCCTGCCGGCCAAGCGCCCGTACCTCCTCCGCGGTCTCCTCCCCACCCTGCTGGTCGCTGTGCCAGGTGATGCCGATGTCCATGCCGGCCTGCGCCAGAGCGACGGCGGTAGCCTTACCGATCCCGGAGTCGGACGCGGTGACGATGGCGGTACGTGGTGAGAACTGCGACTGCGCGGGAGAGGACATGGGAGGCACCTTTTCTGCAGTAGGGATGTGATGTTCCCATCCTGTCCCACCGAGTTACGCGGGTCCGGTCGACCCCCTGACGGTCCGGGTCCGGCGGAACCGGCGCTGCGGTTAAACCGGTGGAGACTGTCGGAGGTGGGCCATACAGTTGTCCGGTCATGCATGATTTCCCCCCGGACGTTCCGGACTTCTCCTCCACTCCCCAGCCCGCCGACTCGCGTCGGCGGCGTTGGTCGACCGCTGACTACTCTCACCCCGACACCCGGAGCCCCAGCCGGTTCCTGCGCTGGATGCTCAAGCAGCAGGCGCCAGTGCTCGCAATGATCTCCGTGGTTGCTCTGACCCAGATGCTGCCGGGCTCGATCGGCCCCTACCTGGTGGGTCGGGCGGTGGATGAGGGGATCATCCCGAGGAACATGTCTGCGGTGCTGGACTGGTCGCTGGTGCTGTTGGTGATCATCGTGCTGGGAGCGGCCGGCGGCATCCTCTGGCACACCCTGATCGTGCGGGCCTGGCTGGTTTCGATGTACGCGGTCACCAAAATGGTGACCCGCAAGACCACCCAGATGGGTCACATCCAAGCGACTCGGATGCCGACCGGTGAGATTCTGAGCGTGTCGTCTGGCGACTCCGAGCAGATCGGCGCGCTGCACGAGGTGCTGACCCGAGCAATCGGCGCCGGTATCGCCTACCTGATGGTGGCCGGGATCATCCTGAACACCTCGGTGCAGATGGGTGTCGTGGTGCTCGTCGCGGCTCCCGTGCTGGTGGTATTGGCCCTGCCACTGCTGAAGCCGTTGCAGCGCCGGCAAGCGGTCGAGCGCAGCACCTCCTCGGAGCTGACCTCGATGGCCACCGACATCGTTGCGGGCCTGCGGATCCTGCGGGGAATCGGTGGGGAACGGACGTTTGCCCAGAACTACGCCACGCAGTCCCAGGTGGTACGTCGGTCCGGTGTGGCGGCTGGCACCTGGCAGGCCGCCGTCGACGCCACCGGCGTCTTGTTCGCGGGCCTGTTCCTGGTCACGTTGACCTGGCTGGGTGCCCGGCAGGTGGTTGCGGGAGCACTCACCGTCGGCCAGCTGATCAGCTTCTTCGGATACGCCGTCTTCATGGTGTGGCCCATCCAGACCTTCTTCGAGCTGGTGCAGAAATGGGTGCGCTCGCTGGTGGCGGCCCGGAAGACGATCGCCGTACTCGGCCAGCAGCCGCCGTGGCGCGATCCGGCGACACCGCTCCGGCTGCCGGCGGGTGCACCGATCCGTGATCTGGAGACCGGCCTCGTCGCCGAGCCGGGATTGCTGACCATTGTGGTGTCGGCGGTCCCCGACGAGTCGGCAGCGTTAGCCGACCGGCTGGGACGGTACCTGGCGACGGAGACGGACCCGATCAGTCTCGACATCGACGAGAGCATCAAGGGTCGGCGGGCCCGGCAGGAACGCGCCCGCCAGGCCGAGGCGCGGGCTCGGCTGGTAGCCCGCGACCTCGCCATCACGGAGCGGCAGTGGGGCGTCGAGGTCGGTCCCGTGGACCTGGCCGACGTCGGCATCGAGGACGTCAGGCGCCACATTGTTGTCAGTGACACCTCAGGCCTGGTATTCGCCGGCACGTTCCAGTCCGCCATCGACCCGCATGGGCAGCTGACGCGCCAGCAGGCTGAGCGGGCGCTGCATACCGCGGCGGCCGAGGACGTCTTCGAGGCGATGCCGGGCGGCTGGCAGGGAGTTATCGACGAGCGCGGTCGCGGACTGTCCGGAGGACAGCGGCAGCGGCTGGTGCTGGCACGGGCGATCGCCGTGGACCCTGAGGTCCTGGTGCTGGTGGAGCCGACCTCCGCAGTGGACGCGCACACCGAGGCGCTGATCGCCCGGCGGCTGACCGCGCACCGCAACGGTCGGACCACGATCGTAATGAGCGTCTCGCCGCTGCTGCTGCACTACGCCGACCGGGTGGCATTGATGAGTGGCGGTCGGATCATCGACCAAGGCAGGCATGAGGAGCTGCTGGAACGCAGCCCGGAGTATCGACAGGTGGTCGTACGGAGCATGGAGGAGGTCATCGATGTCTGAGCTTTGTCTGGCTGACGATGCCCCACAGATCCGTGGCTCGGCTGAGACCTGGCGCACCGACCCGCCTAAGCCGCGGGTCCCGGCTGAGCTGATCCCGCCGCGCGACGGGTCGGTCGGAGCCAAGCTGCGGGCGTGGCATGCCCGCCATCTTCTCCGCGAACAGCGGGCCCGCGAGTTCTTTGCCAGCTCCCGGAACCCGGAGCGAGGTCTGCCGGTCGCACCGAGCAACGCCGTGCTCGGCTTCCTGAAGAGCCTGCTGTCCTCCCGCCGAGGGCTGATCATCGCTGTGCTGGTGCTGAACGGTGCCGCAGCTGTAGCGGGCCTGGTAGTGCCACGTTTGCTCGGCGCACTGGTCGACGCGGCCGCTGCGGGTGGCTCCCTGGCCGCGACCCTCAACGGTCTGGCCATCGCAGTTGCCGGCGTGGTGGTGGCGCAGGCGGGACTGGTGTTCGCTGCCCGCTGGATGTCGGCAGTCTTCGGGCAGGACGTCCTGGCGTCCGCCCGCGAGTACGTTGTCCGGACCGTGCTGGGGCTGCCGCTGGGGAAGGTCGAGAGCGCAAGCTCTGGAGATTTGGTTACCCGGGTCACCCGTGACGTCGGGACGATGAGTGAGAGTGTCCGGCACGGCCTGCCGGAGGCGATCATCGCGGCCGTCACGACGGTGCTCACCGTGGCTGCGATGTTCGTCAACTCTGCCCTGCTCGCGCTGCCGCTGGTGGCCGTGGCTCCGTTGCTGTATCTCAGCGTGCGCCGGTACCTGCGCCGGGCGCCGATGGGCTACATCACCGAAGGGGCCACCTACTCCCAGATCAACACCACGCTGACCGAGACCGTGGAGGGTGCTCGTACGGTGGAGGCCCTGCGGATGCAGCGGGTCCGGATCGAGCAGAGCGACGAGGACATCGCAGTCTCCTCGCAAGCGGAGCGTTACACCATGTCGCTGCGGAACCTGCTGTTCGTGGTGATCGACTTCGCGTACAACACCCCACTGGTGCTGACCCTGATCCTGGGCGGCTACGGCTATCTGAACGGATGGGTCACCCTCGGTCAGATCACTGCCGCGACCCTGTACATCCAGGCCGTGATCGAACCACTGGACCGGCTGATCCAAAACGTCGACCGGCTGCAGGTCGGCGTCGCGTCCACGACGCGGTTGCTGGGGATCGCCTCAGTACCGCAGGACCGTGAGGCCGGGGACGAGCTGCCACTCGGAGACCAGATCATCGCGCACGACCTGCGGTTCGCCTACCGCGAAGGTCACGACGTGCTGCACGGCATCGATCTGGCACTGCGCCCGGGGGAGCGGCTGGCTGTCGTCGGTCCGAGCGGTTCCGGCAAGTCGACCCTGGGTCGCCTGCTCTCTGGCATCAACCGGCCCCGGACCGGATCGGTGACGGTGGGAGGCGTCGAGCTCACGGCGCTCCCGCTGGACGTGCTGCGCACCCAGGTGGCTCTGGTGACCCAGGAGCACCACGTGTTCGTCGGTACCGTCCGCGACAACATCGTGCTGGCGCGGGAGGACTCGCCGGACTCTACGGTGATCGCAGCGCTCGAGGCTGTAGACGCCTGGGACTGGGTGGAGCGGCTGTCCGACGGGCTGAACACCATGATCGGGTCGGGCAAGCTCAGCCTGACCCCGGCTCAGGCTCAGCAGATTGCGCTGGCCCGGTTGGTCGTGGCCGACCCGCACACCCTGGTCCTGGATGAGGCCACCTCGCTAATCGATCCGCGTACGGCCCGGCACCTGGAGGGCTCGATGGCCGCGCTGCTCGAGAATCGGGCGGTGGTGGCGATCGCGCACCGGCTGCACACCGCGCACGATGCCGACCGGATCGCCGTCGTCATCGACGGGCGGATCGCCGAGCTAGGCAGTCACGATGAGCTGGTCGCGGCCGAGGGCGAGTACGCGGCCCTGTGGCGGGCCTGGACGTCCTGACCGGCGCCGAAGTAGGCGACCAGGTTTGGGTCGACGGGCGGGATCGGTAGCGCGGAGCTGTCGCCGCGCAGCGAGGCCGTCGCCGTGAGCGCGGTCGCCACCGCCTGACGGGCGGCCACTGGCGAGGTCTGGGTCTGGCCGCCCTCGGCGGCGAAGCGCAGGAACTCCGTCATCATCTGGGCGTCGGCGCCGCCGTGGCCGGTGTCGTCGCCGCTGATGACGACGGTCTCGTCCGGCTCGGCGTAGCCTTCGTGCCGGCGGTCCCAGATACCGATGGTGTCGCCGGGGCCGTCGCCGAAGTTCTCCATCCGCCCCTCGGTGCCGATCACGGTGTAGTTGCGCCAGTAGTCGGGCGTGAAGTGGCACTGCTGGTACGACGCCAAGGAGCCGTTGTCGAGCCGCATGGTCATCATGGAGATGTCCTCGACGTCGATCACCGGGTGGAGCCCGGACTGCGCCGTGGGCGGCCAGTTGTCGAGGCTGTACCAGTCGGCCATCCGCTCGCCGCTGCGGTCGCGCCGGTCGGTGATGTCGCCGTACACCGAGAGTGAGCCCATGGCTGTGACCTTCTCGGTGAAGCCGCCGGCCAGCCAGTGGATCACATCGAGGTCGTGGGCACCCTTCTGCAGCAGCAGGCCGGTGGAGTTGCGGCGGTCGGCGTGCCAGTCCTTGAAGTAGAAGTCGCCGCCGTGGCCGACGAAGTGTCGACACCAGATCGTCTTGACGTCGCCGATCCGTCCCGAGGTGATCAGGTCGCGCATCTGGGTGACGACCGGCATGTGCCGCATGTTGTGCCCCACGTACAGCCGGGCGCCGCTGTCGTAGGCGGTCTGCATGATCTCGTCGCAGTCTTCGATGGTGGTGGCCAGCGGTTTCTCGCAGAACACCGCGAGACCCGCCTGCAGCGCCGGTACAGCGACCGGGCGGTGCTGATGGTCGGGCGTGAGCACCATCACCGCGTCGATGCCGGAACTCAGTAGCCGGTCCAGGTCGGCTGTGATCTCGGCGTCCGGTAGGGCTGCGGCCGCGTCAGCCCGACCCCGCTCGCTGGTGTCGCACACGATGGTCACCTCGACTCCAGCCTCGGGGCGGTGGGCGTGCCGCCACAGGCTCGCTCGGAGACCGAACCCGACGATGCCTATCCGGAGAGCTGTTGGGGCGACTGGATCAGTCATGTGCGTCCATTCCCTTCAGTTTGGGTTAGAGCGTGAGGATGATCTTGCCGAGGTTATCCCCGGACTCGAGTTGGCGGTGAGCCGCCGCCGCATCGGCCAAGAGGAACTCGGTCTGGGGTGCCGGCTTGATGTCACCGCCGGACA
>CADCUO010000026.1 GCA_902805915.1 uncultured Propionibacteriaceae bacterium
GAAGTTCCGGGACCGGATGGGCGAGCTCAACCAGCAGATCACCTGGGTGCCCGAGCACGTCAAGGACGGCCAGTTCGGCAAGTGGCTGGCCAACGCCCGGGACTGGTCGATCAGCCGGAACCGCTTCTGGGGCAGCCCGATCCCGATCTGGAAGTCCGACGACCCGGCCTATCCCCGCGTCGACGTGTACGGCTCCATCGCCGATCTCGAGGCGGACTTCGGGGTGTCGGTCCCTGACCTGCACCGCCCGTTCATCGACGAGCTGACCAGGCCCAACCCCGACGACCCGACCGGCCGCTCCACCATGCGGCGGATCGAGGACGTGCTTGACGTCTGGTTCGACTCCGGCTCGATGCCGTACGCCCAGGTGCACTACCCGTTTGAGAATGCGGAGTGGTTCGACCACCACTATCCGGGCGACTTCATCGTGGAGTACATCGGGCAGACCCGCGGCTGGTTCTACACCATGCACGTCCTGGCCACCGCACTGTTCGACCGGCCGGCCTTTTCGAGTTGCATCAGCCACGGCATCGTGCTGGGTAGCGACGCGCAGAAGATGAGCAAGTCGCGACGCAACTATCCCGACGTCCGGGAGGTGTTCTACCGCGACGGCGCCGACGCGATGCGTTGGTTCTTGATGTCGTCGCCGATCCTGCGCGGCGGCAACCTGATCGTCACCGAACAAGGCATCCGCGACAGCGTCCGGCAGGTCATGATCCCGTTGTGGAACGCCTGGTACTTCTTCTCCCTGTACGCCAACGTGGCAAAGTCCGACGCGCTCGCGGACGGGACCGGGTACGACGCGAAGGTCGACACCTCCTCGATCGATGTGCTGGATCGCTACATCCTGGCCAAGCTGCGCCAGTTCACCGAAGCGGTGACCTCGGAGCTGGACGGGCTGAACGTGGCTGCTGCCTGCGACGCCACCCGCAGTTTCTTGGAGGTGCTGTCCAACTGGTACATCCGCCGCTCCCGGGATCGTTTCTGGGATGGCGAGTCGGCGCAGTCGTACGCCGCCTTCAACACCCTCTACACCGTGTTGGAGACCACCTGCCGGGCGGTGGCGCCGCTGCTGCCGCTGACCACCGAGGAGATCTGGCGGGGCCTGACCGGTGGTCGGTCGGTGCATCTAACTGACTGGCCGGACGCAGCCGTGCTACCGGCCGACGACGCACTGGTGGCGGCAATGGACCGGGCCCGGGAGGTCTGCTCGACCGGATCGGCGCTGCGCAAGGCAGAAGGTCTGCGGGTACGGCTGCCGCTGGCCAAGCTGACGGTGGTTGCACCCGACGCAGCCGAGCTGGAGCCGTTCCTTGAGTTGATCACCGACGAGCTCAACGTACGAAAGGTCGAGCTCACCGACCTGGCGGCCGCTGGTGACGGTGCCTTCGGGGTGCAGCAGTCGCTGCAGGTCCACGCTCGTGTGGCGGGTCCGCGGCTGGGTCGCGACGTGCAGCTGGCGATCAAGGGCAGCAAGACCGGTGACTGGTCAAAGGCCGAGGACGGCACGGTGGTCTCGGGTGGGGTGGTGCTGCTCGAGGAGGAGTTCTCTTTGCAGACTGTGGTGTCTGACGCCTCCGACCTTGATCGTCGAGCCGTCAGCATGCTGGCTGGGTCAGGCTTCGTGATCTTGGACACCGACGTCACCGCCGAGTTGGCAGCCGAAGGTCTGGCCCGCGATTTGGTTCGTGCTGTGCAGCAGGAGCGTCGCAGTGCTGGACTTCAGGTCAGTGACCGGATCAGGCTCAACGTCTCCGGATCGTCCGAAACCCTTGCTGCAGTGCAAACCCATGCCGACCTGATCAAGAACGAGACGCTGGCCGAGCAGATGGTGCTGTCGGAGTCTGACGGCTTGGGAACAGCGGTAACGGTGGGTGAGAACCAGTCCGTCGGGCTGTCGCTGGCCAAGGTCTGACGCCACGGTGTGATGCTTCCTTTACTGAGCACTGCCGCGTTGATGATCATGGGAATGCTGATCAGAACGTCGACCCGGTTCGGTGGAGATCAGCCGGGTCGGCGTCGCGATCGCATCGATCCGCCGATCCCACGGGTCAGTGGGAATCGTGTCCAGAACCTCATCGTCGTTGAGCAGCACCCAGATCGGCACGTCGGAATCCAATTCGGAGAGTGCGCGGTCGTACCACCCACCACCGCGGCCCAGCCGGTCCCCGTCACGGTTGGCCGCTAGGCCGGAGCAGATGATCAGCTCCGCCTGGTTGATCGCGGCACGCCCGACCCGAGGGGTGGTCGGTTCCAGAATCGAGAGTGGACCGACGCGGAGCTGTTCGGGCCCGGCGTAGGGGGCCCAGTCTGGCCGCCGGTCACCCTGCGCCGTACCCGACTCGGAACTCAGCACCGGCAGCAGCACCCGTACGTCTAGCGACGCCAGCCAGCCCACCAGTTCCAAGGTTCCCGGCTCGGTCGACGTCGACAGATATGCAGCCACGGTGGTGAGTCGGGCCGGCCGCTGCTGCATCGCCGTCCGCAGCTGCTCGAATCTGGCGTGGTCGGACTCGGCTCTCGATTTCGGGGATCTGCTTTCCCGGGACAGCAGGATGGCGTGCCGTAGCAGCTGCTTGGCCTGACGGATGGCTGCGGCATCGGAGTTGGATCGCTGCGGGTCGGCCACCGGGCCAGCCTACGGACCCGATGGCATCCGTCGGGTCCCCACACCGAGCCGGCTCAGGGGCGCACTGGCGGCGGTGCAGTGGTCAGCCTAGGCACCAGAACGGTCTGGACCTGTATCTGTGCCTGCTCGGGAGCCGTACCGGCCGCGAGAGTGATAGCGAGGTCGGCTGCCCGAGCACCCATCTCCGCGACTGGTTGCGCGATCGTGCTGAGCCCGAAGCGGGCCGCCATCTCCTGACCGTCGAACCCGAGAACGGAGATGTCTTCTGGGACGCGGAGGCCGACGCGCCGCAGCGCTGGAAGCAGGGTCAGGGCGATCCCGTCGCTTTCGGCGAAGATGGCAGTCGGCAGGTCCGGCGCCGAGAGCAGCTGACCGACAACCGCGTCGCCGTCGGGGTCGTTGTCGACCGGGATCACCTGAGCGTCGCAGCCGGTTCCTGCTGCAGCCATCTCCGCGTTGAACCCGTTGACCCGCTCCGTTGCACTCCAGGCGAAGCCTCGTGCCGGCGTACCGCGCACGAACGCCACCCGGCGGTGCCCCAACCGGAGCAGATAGCGGGTGCCTGCTCGGGCCCCGGCGACGTCGTCGATGGAGACGCTTGGTGCCCCCGGCCGGCCCTGGTTCAGATACACGATCGGCATCGACAAGGCGTTGAGCCGCTCGTGCTCGGCGGCGGTGAGGGCGAACGAGGCGACGATCAAGGCGTCGGCGTTGCGGTCGGCTGGCAGCCGTTCGAAGAAGGCCGCGCGCTCCGCCAGGTCAGTGATCCGATAGACCAGCAGGTCCTGGTCCGCCGCCCGCAGTCCGGCGTACATGCCGTCCAGCATCGTGCCGTTGAACCATGAGCCAAGAGCGCCGCCGACCAGTACAGCGATCCGGCCGACTCGCCCCGAGGCGAGGCTTGACGCTGCCCGGGAGACGGCGAAGGAGAGGTCCGCAGCCGCGGCCTGTACGCGTTGTCGGGTCTGGTCGGACACCAGCGGGGAGCCGCGAAGTGCGCGGGAGACGGTGGATACCGACACTCCTGCGCGCGCGGCCACATCCTCCATGCTGGACGTGCGACTCACTGTCGACTCCTCACACTCGCAACACCAGATCCGAGTGATCACTGCAAGCGCGGTCATCCTACCGGTGACCCGGGCAGTGACGCAGAACACGTCCGAAAACTTGGGCGCACATCAGCAGGACCACTACGCTAATGCAAGCGCTGTCACTCGACCCGAGGGAAGACCACTGTGACCGATCAACTCCTCGCCCCCGCCGACGCCTCCCTCGACGCCACCTGGTGGCGCCAAGCCTGCGTCTACCAGATCTATCCGCGGAGCTTCGCTGACAGCAACTCCGACGGTCTCGGCGACATCGCCGGCGTCACCTCTCGGATGGGCTACCTTGCCGCGCTCGGCGTGGACGCCATCTGGTTGAGCCCCTTCTATCCCTCCGCGCTCGCCGACGGCGGGTACGACGTCGCGGACTACCGGAACGTGGACCCGCAGCTGGGCACGCTGGACGACTTCGACGCGATGGTGGCGGCCGCCCACAACGCCGGCATCAAGGTGATCGTCGACATCGTCCCGAACCACACCTCCGACCTGCACGGATGGTTCCAGGAGGCGTTGGCCTCCGAGCCCGGCTCGGCTGCCCGGAACCGCTACATCTTCCGCGACGGCAAGGGCCCCGACGGTGCCGAACCCCCGGCGGACTGGGTGTCCCACTTCGGCGGCAGCGCCTGGACACGGCTGCAGGGCGATCCCAACGAGCAGTGGTATCTGCATCTGTTCGCACGCGAGCAGCCTGACCTCAACTGGGACAACCGCGAGGTGCGCGACGACTTCCTCACCACGATCCGGTTCTGGTCCGACCGAGGCGTGGACGGCTTCCGCGTCGACGTCGCCCACGCCCTGGCCAAGGACCTGTCCGAGCCGCTGCGCAGCTCCGTCTCCCTCGACTCCAACCTCCCGCTGGACGGCTCCGACCCGCTGTACGACAGGGACGAGGTGCACGAGATCTACGCCCAGTGGCGAGAGGTTTTCAACAGCTACGACCCGCCGCGGACCGCGGTAGCCGAGGCCTGGGCGCCGGCGGAGCGGCGGATGCTGTACGCCCGGCCGACCGAGCTGGGTCAGGCCTTCAACTTCGACCTGGTGACGATCGGCTTTGGTGCGGACGCCTTCCGTACCGTCATCACCACCTGTTTGGACGAGGCCGAGCTGACCGGTGCGTCCTCGACCTGGGTGCTGTCCAACCACGACATCGTCCGGCATGCCAGCCGGTTCGGGCTGCCTGCCGGCACTGACCTGGGCGCTTGGTTGATGTCTGGGGGCACCTCGCCGACGCTCGATGAGGAGAAGGGTCTGCGGCGGGCCCGCGCTGCCAGCCTGCTGATGCTGGCGCTGCCCGGGTCGGCGTACCTCTACCAGGGCGAAGAGCTGGGCCTTTTCGAGGTTGCCGACCTGCCGCTCGAGGCCCTGCAGGATCCGATCTGGGAGCGTACCGGGAACGAGAAGAAGGGCCGGGACGGCTGTCGCGTCCCGTTGCCATGGTCAGACAGTGGTGACTCGCTCGGCTTCGGTACCGGGTCTTCGTGGCTGCCGCAGCCCGAGAGCTATGCCCAGGCATCGGTCGCCGCCCAAGACGGCCGGGCGAACTCGACCTTGGAGCTCTACCGTGAGGCGCTACGGCTGCGACGCCAGCTGCAGAGCGCCGAGGAGCTGGTCTGGGTCGGCGGCGAAGAGCCGCAGGTGCTGCACTTCGCTCGTCCCGGCGGATGGCAGAGCGTCACGAACTTCGGGACCAAGCCGGTCCCGATGCCCCCTGGTGTGATCCGGCTCAGCAGCAGCCCGATCGTCGACGGCACCCTGCCCGCCGAGACCACCGTCTGGCTGACCGACTGGCCAGCCTGACCTGTGCGTCGGGGAGCCGCCCCGGGCGGCTCCGTCTAGGGTGTTGGTATGCCTATGTTCGGCCGCAAGCGGGTTCTTGAGCCTGAGCTCGCCCACGCTGAGGTGCAGCCGCTGCCTCAGCCTCCTCAGGCGCGGCCGAACGGCTTACGGTCGATGGCGGACCACCGCGACTATCTGCTGAGCTGCATCGAGGAGCTGCCGCCGTTTCGGCAGCAGATCATGGACGCCCTGGACCTCAGCCTGTGCGAGGACATCTTCGCCGGCATCAGCCTGCCGGGCTTCGACAACTCGGCGATGGATGGGTATGCGGTGCACTGGGAGGACGTGGCTGGAGCGTCCACTGAACACCCGGTACGACTGCCCGTAGTCGGAGAGGTTGCCGCTGGGCAGTCGGCGACCCACCGGCTGTCACCAGGTACGGCGATGAAGATCATGACCGGCGCCCCGATGCCGGATGGGGCCAACTCGGTCGTGCCGTATGAAGGCACCGACCGTGGCGCCTCCGATGTGGCGGTCTACGTGTCGGTGGTGTCGGGTCAGCACGTGCGCCGCCGCGGCGAGGACGTCGAGCAAGGCCAGCAAGTGTTGAGCTCTGGTGACCTGCTCGGTGCTCGAAGCATAGGCCTGGTGGCTGCGATCGGCTTGGACACGGTGCTGGTCCGGCCGCGGCCACGGGTGGTAGTGGTCTCCACCGGATCGGAGCTGGTCGAGCCTGGGCTGCAGCTCAACAGTGCCGACCAGATCTATGACTCCAACTCCTACATGCTGGCAGCGGCGGCGAAGTCTGCGGGCGCCCAGGTGTTCAGGATCGGCGCCGTCACTGATGATCCCGAGGAGGTCAAGCAGATCATCTCGGACCAGTTGGTGCGCGCGGACTTGATCTTGACCAGCGGGGGAGTGAGCCAGGGCGACTACGACGTCGTCAAGGCAGTGATGCCGGAGCTTGGTGTGACCGACTTCGCCCAGGTAGCAATGCAGCCGGGCAAGCCGCAGGGTTTCGGGCTGATCGGGGATGACCGGACGCCGATGATCATGCTGCCTGGGAACCCGGTGAGCGCGTTCGTGTCGTTTGAGGCGTTCGCCCGCCCGGTGATCCGGAAGCTGATGGGGACAACCCCGTACAGCCGGACCGCGATGCGATGCACAACCACCCAGGAGATCAGGTCCTTTCCGGGCCGCATTCAGATGGCGCGCGGCATCGTCAGCTTTGGCGACACCGGCACCCGTCAGGTGGAGCTGGCCGGGGGGCACGGTTCTCACCTGTTGGGCGATCTTGCCCGCGCTAACGCTCTGCTGGTGCTCGGTGAGGACACCGAATTCGTCGCGGCTGGTGACGAGGTCGACGTCTGGCTGCTCGGGGACGAGCAGTAAGCCATGACCGAAGCGTTCCCACACCTGTCCAGCTCCGGTGACGCCCGAATGGTCGATGTCTCCGAGAAGTCGGTGACATCACGTTCCGCCACCGCGGCTGGCTCGGTACGGCTCAGCGCCGCTTGCGTGGCAGCACTTCGGGACGGGACAGTGCCCAAGGGCGATGCACTGGCAGTCGCCCGGATCGCCGGGATCATGGGTGCGAAGAAGACGCCTGAGCTGATCCCGCTCTGCCACCCCTTGTTTCTCAGCGGAGTGGACGTGGTGGCTGAGGTCACCGACGACGGGGTGGACATCACCGCGACTGTGCGGACCACCGAACGCACCGGGGTGGAGATGGAGGCGCTGACCGCGGTCAGTGTCGCTGCCCTGGCCGTCATCGACATGGTGAAGGCCATCGACAAGGCGGCCGTGATCACCAACGTCAAGGTGCTGGCGAAGTCCGGTGGCCGTAGCGGCGACTGGGTTCGGGAAGCCGGCCGGTGACCAGCCCCACTGCGTGCGTGATCACCGTCTCGACCCGGGCAGCGGCCGGTGTCTACGCCGACAAGTCGGGTCCTGTCATCGTGGATTCCCTGCGGGAGTTGGGCTTTGCGGTGGAGGTGCCACTGGTGGTGCCTGATGGTGACCGGGTCGGCGAGGCGCTCCGCGCGGCCGTGGACCAGGAGTATGCGGTGGTCATCACCACCGGCGGCACCGGCCTCAGCCCCAACGACCACACTCCCGAGCAGACCCAGGTCGTGCTGGAGCGCGAGATTCCGCAGCTGGCTGCGGCCATTGCGCGCTACGGGCAGGATTCCGGTGTCTCGACGGCGGTGTTGAGCCGGGGGCTGGCCGGAACGGCCGGGCGTACGCTGATCGTCAACCTGCCCGGGTCCAGTGGCGGCGCCCGCGACGGCATGGCGGTGCTGGCACCGATCCTGCTGCACGCCGTCAGCCAGATCCGGGGTGGGGATCACTAGCGGTGGACTTCCAAGGTGAGCGGTCGCAACGGAGCGGCCCCCGGTTGTCGTCGATGACGGGCACAGCCCGGTGGCCCGTCACGTTGCGCAGCGGTTCGGTGATCCTGCAGCCGATGAGGCGCCGGGACCAGGCTGAGTGGGAGCGGATCCGGCGGTCCAACCAGGCGTGGTTGAAGCCATGGGAGGCAACGTTGCCGCCGGGATCGCAGCCTGGTCCCACCTCGTACGTCGGGCTGGTGCGTACCTTGCGCCGACAGGCGAAGGAGGGACGGATGCTGCCCTGGCTGGTGTTCGTCGATGCCCCCGACCAGTCGGGGCCGCCGGAGCTGGCGGGGCAGCTGACGGTGAGCGGCATTGTCGGCGGGTCCGCCTCCTGGGCACAGATCGGCTACTGGGTAGGGCAGCGGTTCGCCGGTCAGGGCATTATCCCTACTGCCGTGGCGCTCGCTTGTGACTACTGCTTCGACGTGTTGTCGCTGCACCGGATCGAGATCGCGATCCGGCCGGAGAACGAGAAGAGCCTGCGGGTGGTGGACAAACTGGGCTTTCGACCCGAGGGCCTCCGACCCCGCTATCTGCACATCGACGGTGACTGGCGTGATCATCTTGTCTTCGCCTTGAACGCGGAGGAGGTCCCGGAGGGGATGATGAACCGGTGGCGGAGCCTGCGCAGGAATCAACCGCCGATGCGCTAGATCTGCCTTGCAGCGAAGGTTTTTCCCGACACACCGCCACAGGTGGTGATCCGGAGCGAGTGATCGACATAACGTCTCTGTGTGGGTACGACCGGAGTGATCTTTGCAGCCATAGCGATCGCATGGCTGGCTTATCTGGTGCCGCTGTCAGTGCGCAGGCGGACCGGGGAGCCAGAGGAGCTGGACCCCTCACACCGGTTCTCCGACTCGATGCGGATCGTCCGGTACGGCACCGCTCCGCTCCTTGATCAAGATCTCGAGCGCATCGGGTCGATCGAGGTCTCCACGCCCCTGACCCGTCGTGCTGCGTTCGAGGATCTGCGGCGGCTGGAGCGGGTCGCCGCGCGCCGCCGGCGCCGGGTCATGGTGGCCCTGATGTTCGCGTTGACCGCCGTCATCTCCTTGTCGGCGTTCGGCCTGACTCCGTGGTGGACGGTAGCCATCCCGGCGAATCTGTTGATCACCTTCATGGTGCTCGCCCGGATGAGTGTCCGAGGGATGCGCGAGCAGCTCGATGAGCGGTTCGAGGCCATTCGACAGGGCAGCGACGAGGTGACGGTCTTCCTGACCCGGAAGGAGTTGGACAGGGCGGGAGAGGCTGCCCGCCGGACGGAGATGGCCAAGAGCGACCCCCCGGCCAGGCCTGGACGGCTGTGGGACCCGGTCCCGATCACCGTACCGACCTATGTGTCGAAGCCGCTCGCCCCTCGGACCGTCCGAACCATTGACCTGTCCTCCCCCGAGATCGCCCGGGCGGCCCGGCTCAGGACGCCGGTGACCGCCGACGCTCCGGATCAGCCGCTGATCGCCCCGCCCGCGGACGGGGAGGGCGAAAGGCCGGCGGCGGCCAGTGCGTAGCCGGTGGTAAAGTTTGGCCCGGCGTGTTGGACCGGCTAGTCGGGCCTTGACGTCGGAGGGGCTATGGCGCAGTTGGTAGCGCGTCTCGTTCGCAATGAGAAGGTCAGGGGTTCGAATCCCCTTAGCTCCACTGTGTGATGTCTCGGGACACCGTTAGCAGGTGTCTTGGGACATCGTTGCATTTGTGGGGCTTGTTCGGCATCCCGTTGGGGAGTGTGGCGCCGTCCTCGCCGGGGTCAAGGCCGGGGCCCTTCGGGTGGCCTGCGGCCA
>CADCUO010000027.1 GCA_902805915.1 uncultured Propionibacteriaceae bacterium
CTTGGGGAGATAGCGACCCGACACCAGGAGGCAAATGGTGAGGTTGAGGATTCGCTCCGTCTTACGAGGTGCCATGCCTGAAGGTCCGCTCCCTGACGTGTCTGTCGAACCAGCACGCTACCAGCCGGGGCGAGCCGACTGCCGGAACGCTGCACCGGGGTGGCTAGGGTCGCAGCTGTGATCGTCTGGGCCGAAGGTGAAGTGATCCGCATCCGTGTCCGCTGGGCGGGCGCGGTGGAGGTGATCGCCCAACGCGACGACGGCTCGCAGTGCCGCGCGCTGGTCTACACCGATCTGATGGTCGCGCCGGAGGTCGGTGACCGGCTGCTGATGAACGTCGCGGCGCTGGACCAAGAGCTCGGCACGGGCGGATATGCGCTGGTGGTGGCGTTGCTGGGCGCCGACGGGCACCTCCGCGGGCAACCTGAACCGCCGCGGGGGCACCTGGTGAATTCGCGGTACCTCCCGCTGCAGACGATGGTCGCCGGAGCGGATGAGCAGGGTTCCCCCTTCCACCAGCTGCTGTCCGACGCCGACAGCATCGACGGTCTCCCGGTGGTGGTTGCCGACCTGCACTCGGCGCTGCCGGCGATCGTTGCCGCGGTGCGGCATGACCGGCCCGGGACTCGGGTGGTGTACCTGATGAGCGACCACGGCGCGCTTCCGCTGGCCTTCTCCCGTACCGTGGCTCAGCTACGCGCAGCCGGTCAGCTGGCGGCGACCGTGACGGTCGGGCAGGCTTTCGGAGGAGACCTGGAGGCGGTCACCGTGCACTCCGGACTGCTGGCGGCCAAGCTGGCGTTGGCAGCGGATCTGGTGGTGCTGACCCAGGGTCCCGGCAACCTCGGCACCGGCACCCGCTGGGGGTTCTCCGGGGTCGCCTGCGGGGAGGCGGTCAACGCCACCGCGGTCCTGGGTGGGCGGCCGGTGGGCTCCCTCCGCATCTCCGGCGCGGACGCGCGACCGCGCCACCTGGGTGTGTCGCATCACAGCCTGACTGCGTACGGCCGGGTGGCGATGCGAGCGGCCGACATCGCCGTACCCCGGCTTGCGGACGCGGCCCGGTTGACCGGGATCGGCGACCTGAGCCGGGTCGTCGACCTGGCCGAGCAGGTCCAGCAGGAGGCCGCCACCTTGACCATGCACCGGCTGGTGCAGGTCGAGCTCGACGGCCTGGACGATGCCCTGCTTGCTACCCCGCTGCGGCTGTCAACCATGGGACGAGGGCTGGCCGAGGATCCGGCGTACTTCCTCGCCGCGGCCGCGAGCGGTCGGCTGGCGGCCCGGCTGCTGGACGCCGCTCCGCAGAGCTGAGGGGAGCTACTGGGTGGGCTGGGCGAACAGGATGTCGACCACCATCACCAAGGTGTCGGTCTTCTCGATCTTCGGAGTCTCATTGCCTTGGGGGTAGCCGTCGGCTGGGGGGATGACCAGCAGGACGCTGCTGCCGACAGTCTGGTTGACCAGGCCCTTGGCCATTCCGGGCAGCAGCCGGTTCAGCGCCAGACTGGCGGGCTTGGCGGTGTAGGTCTCCTCCAGCAGCTTGCCGTCGGACCACCGTACCCAGGTGTAGTCGAAGGTGATGGTGTCGGTTGCGGCCACCTTCACGCCTTTGCCCCTGATCAGCGGCTGGACCTGGAGCGAGGTGGGCGCCTTTGTCTTCGGCACCGTGACCTTCGGAGCCTTGGCGGTGTCGGTAACGGTCGGCAGCCCAGCCTTGGGGGTCACATTGGTTCCCTCCGGATCGCCCAACTAGACCCCGACCACGTCCACCACGAAGATCAGCGTGTCCCCGACCTCGATACCAGCTTGGGGGTTTCCACCGCCCGCGTCGTAGCCGTCAGTGCCGGGCATCCCGATAAGCACCCTGCTGCCCTGCTGCTGACCCACCAGGCCCTTCTTGAAGCCGGGCACCACCTGCTCCAGGTCGAAGGCGACGGGTTGGCCGCGGCTGAAGGAGTCGTCGAACTTCTTGCCGGTCCGGCCGTTGACTCCGTAGTAGTCGACCCGTACCGACTGGCCGGCCGCGATGGTGTCGCCGTCGCCCTTCTGCAGCACCTTGGTACGGGTCTTGTCGACCGCCCATGGCGCCTTGACCGTGACCTTCGGCTCCTTGCCGTACGCGCCGGCGACCTTGACAGCGTCGAGCGTGGTGGAGGCGGGAACCTTGCTGGGCTTCGCACTCGGTGTGGCCGACGGCGCGGCCGTGCTGGACGCGCCGGAGGCTGCCGGGGAGGCGGCCGGTGCAGCGGCGTCTCCGCTGTCACCACAGGCCCCGAGGGAGATCACGGCGGAGGTCAGACCGAAGGCGATGACGAGCTTGGCAGAGGAAGAACGCACCGGAGCACCCTACCTGCCGTGATCAACGTCGCCGTGGAGCAAGCCCGTGAGCGGTCGGCAATGTTCCCGCACACCTTCCGTGTTCCGGCACACCGTGCAAGGTGTGCGAAAACGGGGAAGGTATGCGGCTGTGTGGTACGGGTTGGCGGGCGGAGCGGTTTAGGAGGGGACGCGGCGCATGCTGGCGATCAGCCGGTCGACCCGCTCGTCGATGGCGACGAAGGGGTCCTTGCACAGCACCGTCCGTTGCGCCTGGTCGTTGAGCTTGAGGTGCACCCAGTCGACGGTGTAGTCGCTCCGGGCCTCCTGAGCCGCCTTGATGAACTCCCCTCGCAGCCGAGCACGGGTGGTCTGAGGTGGCACGGACTTGGCCCGGAAGATCGCCGGGTCGGTGGTCACCCGGGCCGCACCGCCGCGACGCTCCAGCAGCGAGAACAGACCTCGGGAGCGCCGGATGTCGTGGTACGCCAGGTCCAGCTGCGCGATCCTGGCATCAGCCAACGACATGCTGTGCTTGGTCGAGTATCGGTCCAGCAGCTTGTACTTGATGGCCCAGTCGATCTCGGTGTCGATCAGGGCCAGCTTGTCCTCGGCGACCGCTCGCAGGGTCCGTTCCCACAGATCCAGGATTTTGTCGATCGTCGGCGTCGAGATGCCTTCGCGGCGGACGTACTCCGAGACCTTGTCGAAATACTCGGTCTGCAGCTCCAGTGCCGAAATCCGGCGGCCGTTGGCCAGCGCCACCTGCACCTGACCGGTCCGGTCGCGTGACATGTCCCGGATGGCGCGGATCGGGTTCTCCAGCGTGAAGTCCCGCATCCCGATGCCGGCTTCGATCAGCCGCAGCACCAGCTCGGCGCTGCCCACCTTGAGCAGGGTGGTGGTCTCGCTCATGTTGGAGTCCCCGACGATGACGTGCAGCCGGCGGTAGCGCTCCGGGTCGGCGTGCGGCTCGTCGCGGGTGTTGATAATCGGCCGGCTTCGGGTGGTCGCCGACGACACGCTCTCCCAGATGTGCTCAGCGCGCTGGCTGACGCTGTACTCCGCACCGCGAGCCGTGTGCAGCACCTTTCCGGCGCCGCAGATGAGCTGCCGCGACACCAGAAACGGCACCAGGATGTCGGTGATCTTGGAGAAGTCACCCACCCGGGAGATCAGATAGTTCTCGTGGCAGCCGTAGGAGTTGCCATGGCTGTCGGTGTTGTTCTTGAACAGATAGATATCCCCGCTGATGCCTTCGCTGAGCAGTCGCTGCTCGGCGTCGACGATCAGGTCCTCCAGAATTCGTTCCCCGGCCCGGTCGTGGTTGATCAGCTGAACCAGGTCGTCGCATTCAGCGGTGGCGTACTCCGGGTGCGAGCCGACGTCGAGATAGATCCGGGAGCCGTTGCGGAGGAAGACATTGCTGCTCCGGCCCCAGGTGACGACCCGGCGGAACAGGTACCGAGCGACCTCGTCAGGTGTGAGCCGGCGGGTGCCACCCGAGGTGCAGGCGACGCCGTACTCGGTCTCCAGGCCGTAGATCCGGCGATCCATTCCCTCACCTCGCTTCCGCCGTCAGCGCCGTTGTTCACCAGCGCAGCTGCGCCGATGTTTTCTCCGCGTAGCTTCGCTGCCGTCGTTTGCAGCGTAACCGCGCCGATGTGTTCGCCAGTGCAGCTGCAGTGGTGTGTTCGCCAGCGCACCGTTGGCTGTTGTGTGGGCTAGTCTCCCCGACTGGTCAAGTCCAGCAGCGCGCCGAGCTCCTCGCGGGTCAGATCCCGCAGCGTCCCGACGGCCAGGTTCCCGAGCCGTACCGGCCCGATACCGATCCTTGACAGCCTTCGCACCGGATGACCGACGGCCTCCAGGGTACGGCGGACAATGCGGTTCCGACCCTCGGTCAGGGTCAGTCGGACCATGCTGCGCTCGCCGCTGACCGACACCAGCTTCACCGACGACAAGGTGACAGGCCCGTCCTCGAGGGTGATGCCTGACTTCAGCCGGTTGATGGTTGCGTTGGTGACAACGCCGGCAACCTCGGCGAGGTAGGTCTTCGGCACCTCGAACGAGGGGTGGGCCAGCTTGTGGGCGAAGTCCCCGTCATTGGTCAAGATCAACAGGCCCTCGGTGTCGGTGTCCAGACGTCCGACATGGAAGAGCCGGTCTTTGCGCCCGACCAGGTACTCCGACAGCGTCGGTCGCCCTTCCGGGTCGTCCATGGTGGACACCACGCCACGTGGCTTGTTGAAGACCGCGTACACGTGCCGGCGTGGCGGCGGGATCCGGGAGCCGTCGACGCGGACGACGTCATGCTCGGGATCCACCCGGACGCCCTGCTCGGTGACGACGCGACCGTTGACCTCGACCCGTCCTTCGTCGATCAGGATCTCGCTGGCGCGGCGGGAGGCTATCCCTGCTGCGGCGAGAACCTTCTGCAGCCGGACGCCGCTGTCGTCCTCAGTCGGTCTGGTCATCGTTCATCCTCATTCGGTGGATCAGGATCCAGTTGATCAGGATCCAGTTGATCAGAATTCAGTCGATCAGAATTCAGTCGATCAGGATCCAGTTGATCAGGATCCAGTTGTTCACGATCCGGTAGATCACGATCGACCTGATCATGGTCGGACGCGCTCAGGTCAGTTTCGTGTCGATCGTGGACGATGTGGACCTGCTCGCCGGGTCGTGGGTCGGCGGGGACGGCGGCGAGCAGACTGAGCTCGGCCTCGAGCTCGTCGACCTCTGGAAGGTGGGGAGCCAGGTCGGGCAGCTCGTCGAGCGAGGCCAGGCCCATCCGTTCCAGGAAGTAGTTCGTGGTCCGAAAGACAGACGCGCCCGAGTCGGCGTCGGTTCCTGCCTCCTCCACCAGTCCCCGGGCCAGCAAGGTACGTATCACGC
>CADCUO010000028.1 GCA_902805915.1 uncultured Propionibacteriaceae bacterium
ACGCCCTCCCCCTCCTCGGTGGTCACCCGCTGCCCAATCGACGGTGCCTCCCGGGCGAACTCGGCATACAGCGGGTGCTCGTACTTGAGGCAGCACATCAGCCGACCGCAGGCACCCGATATCTTCATCGGGTTGGGCGGCAGATCCTGCAGCTTGGCCATCCGGAGGCTGACCGGCTCGAAGTCCTTCAAGAAGGTCGCACAGCACAGTTCCCGGCCACAGTTGCCGATACCGCCCAGCAAGCGCGCAGCGTCGCGTGAGCCGATTTGGCGAAGATCGATCCGGGACCGCAGCGCTCGCGCCAGCTCACCGACCAACGACCGGAAGTCGACCCGGTGGGGAGCGTTGAAGTAGATGACCACAAGCTGGTCGAAGTCCACGCCCTCGTCGATGTAGTCCACGGCGACGACCTTCATCGGGAGGTCGCTTCTCTTGATCAGCTTCTTGGCCACCAGCTTGGCCTCCGCTCGCTTGCGCCTGTTGGTGGCGTCGCGTTCCAGGTCCCGCTCGGTCGCCAGGCCCGCGCAAATAGGTAGCGCTACGCTTCCGGTGTCGGCGTCATCGACCCACTCCGGCGCCCAGACGCACTCGGCCACCTCGGTCCCCGACTCTGTTGGCACGAGCACCCGGTCCCCAACGGTGTAAGTAGCCACTCCAGGGTCGAGGTAGTACAGCCGCCCGTACCGCTCAAACGAGACGGCCATCACCTGTGCCATGCGGGCAGAATACGCCAGCAGACCCTGTTCCGGTGCGGGATTCGCGCCTCGCCGGAGCAGCCAGAGCCCAGTACCTTCGGCGGCATCTCCGGTCGCCCCCACACGCAGTAAGGCCCGGCGGAGAAATCCGCCGGGCCTTACTCGATGTCACCTGACCAGGCTCAAGCTCCCCGGCCGAAAGTGGCGTTGCTTACCTGGTCCGCAGAACCTGTCCCACGTAGATGAGGTTGGGGTTCTTGACGGTCCTCTTGTTGAGCGCCCACAGTCCCTGCCAGCCACCGCGCACGTTCTTGCGCGCTGCGATCTTGCCGAGGGTGTCACCGCTGCGGACCGTCACGGTCTTGCCGGTGGTCACCTTCGAGCTGAACGACCGCAAGGCTGGCCGCTGCACCGTGGACCGGGAGATGGTCCCCGCGGTGGCGGAACTGTTCGCTCCGCCGTTGGCCCTGGTCAGCCCAGCACGACGGCTGCACACGGGCCAGGCGCCGGGGCCCTGTCCGGCGAGCACCCGACGGGCGATCGCGATCTGCTGGGACTTGGTGGCCCGGTTAGCGGTGCTTGCGTAGCGGGCACCGCCGTACCCACGCCAGGTGGAGTAGGAGAACTGCAGCCCGCCGTAATATCCGTTGCCGGTGTTGATGCTCCAGTTACCGCCACTCTCGCAAGCGGCAACCCGATCCCATACAGTGCCTGCGGCTGCTGCGGGGGTGCTCGCACCGATTCCGATGCCGAGCGATAGTGCGACGGCGGCGACGACGCCAACCAGCCGCGAGATGATAGGTGATTTCGACAAGACAGTGCCCTTTCCTGACGAGTGCCTGTGAAGTGAGCTGACGGGTTCGGGCGGTCAGGTGCCCGGCGCTCCGCACGATCCAGGCCGTGTGTGAGCAGCTTCACCCCAGGACCGCCCGTGGGCGATCCGATGGTTCCTCCACCTTCGCTGCGCCCGAGACTTTCTCGGCAATGGCGTCCGTCCAGCGAAGCTCGGCACAGCGGACACGCGATCCCATCCCTACATCTGGTAGGTGTGGGCCCTCCCCGATTCCGCAAGCTGCCAAGCCGCTCGGTGTGAGATAACGGTATGGAAACGAAACCGAGACACACCGTAGGGGGTGGATGAATTCTTTGCAAATCCTGAGGGAACGCAGTGAGATTCTTGGTCTGCCGGACGCGACGTCAGCTGGACAGCAAGAACCCCGGCGTCTCGGCACCGGGGTGAGGAGTTGTCGGAGAGGACACTCGGGGGATCGTCCCCTCCGACAACCCGCGATTACCGTACTAGACGCCGATGCCAGAAGGGAACCTTTTCCGGAGGCGCCCAGGTGAACGCCTTAACCCTCGAGCAGAGCGATCATGGTGGCCTCTACCGCAAGCAGCGGTGCCACATTGGTGTCCAATGCAGTCCGGCAGCCCAGCAACGCGTCGATCCGGTGCAGCGTCGCCTCCGGCGTCGACCTGCGCGCCAGCGCCACGATGTTGGTCTCCAGCTCGACGTTGACCAGGGGCGCTGCAGAGCGGGTCTGCATGCTCAGCACGTCGCGGTAGAGCCCGGTCAGTTCGGTGAGCGCCCGGTCGATGGCGTCTCGCTGGTACCGCTTGGCCCGAGCCTTCTGCTGATCTTCCAGGTCCTTCATCGCAGCCTGGGCCTGCCGCGGTCGTGCACCCTTGGTTCCGAATCCCAACGCCTCCGAGAGGGAGGCGCGCTCCTTGGCATCAAGTTCCGCGGTCGCCGCGGTCGCTTCCTCCGAGCATGCCTCCACCAGCGAGGCGGCGGCAGCCAGGCAGTCGCCCAGCCCGTTCAGGCGGCTGGGGATCAGCAGGACCTGGTGCCTGCGGCTCCGCGCGGTCTCGTCGCGGGCGAGCACCCGGGCGCGGCCGACATGACCCTGGGCCACTCGCGCTGCGAAGTCGGCTAGCGCGGGGTCGACGCCGTCGCGGCTGATCAGCAGTTGAGCCACGGCCGACACGGTCGGCGTCTGCAACGTGAGCAGCCGACATCGGGACCGGATGGTCACCACCACGTCGTCGGCGGTCGGTGCGCACAGGATCCAGACCGTCTTGGTCGCCGGTTCTTCGATGCTCTTCAGCAGTGCGTCGGCGCCACGCTCGGTCACCCGGTCGGCGTCCTCGACCACCAGGACCTGTCGCCGGCCGAGGGTGGGGCTCATCGCGGCGCGGCGGACCAGGTCTCGTACCTCCTCGACACCGATGGACAGCATCTCGGTCCGGACGAGAGTCACGTCGGGATGGGCGCCGCTCAATGCGGTCCGGCAGTCGTTGCAGCTGCCGCAGCCTCCGCGTACGCACTGCAGGGCGGCCGCGAACGCTCGGGCGGCGTTGGACCGGCCGGACCCGGGCGGCCCCGTCACCAGCCAGGCGTGGGACATCGCATGGTGGTGCCCGGCCACGGCGCGCCTCAGCGTGGCGACTGACCGGTACTGGCCGACCAGGTCGGCCCAGACACCGGACAGCGAGCCTTGGGTCGACGCGGTCGCTGAAGTGCTCATGAGGACAGCGTGCCCGAGTGCTCTGACATCAGCTCCGACACCCGCGCAGCCACCTGAGCAGCGATCTCGTCCCTGGTCGCCCGCCCGTTGAGCACCAGGTAGTGCTCCGGATCCCGGGCAGCCAGCTCGAGGAGGTAGCGCCGGGCGCGCTCGTGTAACATCCGGTCAGCCGCCTCGACCCGGTCCTTGTCGAGCTTGTCGTGCACGGCCAGCTCAGGGTCAACATCCAGTAGGACGGTCAGATGCGGTCGCAGATCCTCGGTGGCCCAACGCGCGATCCGTGCTACCTCGTCGATGACCAGCACACGGCCCGCGCCCTGGTACGCCAGCATCGAGTCCACGTAGCGGTCGCAGACCACTACCGCTCCCCGAGCCAGCGCCGGTCGCACCACCGCGAAGAGATGATGGGCCTTGTCAGCGGCGTAGAGCAGTGCCTCCGCGCGGGGCGGCAGGTCCCCCGTCGCGGGGTCAAGCAGGATCTGACGGATCCGGATGCCGACCTCAGAGTCGCCCGGCTCGAAGGTGCGCACCACATCGTGGCCCTGATCGACCAGCGCCTGGCACAGCCGATCCACCTGGGTCGTCTTGCCGACCGCATCGCCACCCTCGAAGACGATGAACAAGCCGCCGGGCGTACTCACGTACGCTCCCCAGGCTTTCTCATTGGTCCAGCTTCTTGGCCGTCTTGGCCCAGCCGGTGAGGAACGCGTCTTGGGCAACCCGCACCTGGCCCAGCTGCTGCTCATAGCTTCGGCCAAGCGCGAATGCGTCCTCAGGAGTGGCTTCGGCTACCCGGTCTTTGATCTCCTCGGCCTTTGTCCAGTGATCGAGGGCTTCGCTCAGCAGCTCGCTGGTCGGCTCCAGCCGCTGCCGCAGCTTCTCGGCTTCTTTGGGCAGTACGTGGACCGCAACGTCGCACACCCCAACCAGATTCGCGATCGCTGTTGCTGCGCCTTCCCAGGATTGCGGCGAGGCGTCGAGGCTAAGCCGGCTGGCGTATTTCAGCAGCCTGCTGCGGTTGGCGTCGAGCAGGCCGGACAGCACCTTCCGGGTCGGGACGCTGCTCGAGTCGCCTGCCTTCGGAGACCGGGTCGCGGTGACCAACCGCTCCAGCACGGTCAGGTAGCGCTCGCCGCGGAGCCGCGCCTGGAGCGCGCCGAGGGCGGTCGAGCCGGGCGAGGTTTGCCCGTTGCGCTCGGCTCCCCCGGCGGCCCGCCGGAGTGTCCTGTCAGCCCCGCCCACCCGCTGGAGCGCCCCGTCGGCTCTGCCGACACTCTCAAGCGCCCCGTCGGCCCCGTCGGCTCGGTCAAGGGCCCCGTCGGCTCTGCTGACGCTCTCAAGTGCCCGGTTGGCTTCGCCGACCAGCCAGCTGAGCTCCTCGTCCAGGTCTTGCGTCCAGTCGGGATCGAGCACAGCCGACAACCCTTGGAGCTCGAGGCGGAGCTGAGCCGCCCGGTCGCGAAGGCGGACCGCCCCAGAGGGGTCGCCTGCACCGATGGCCAGGTCTGCCTCCAAGATCTCGCGCAGCCGGGTGCCCAGCAAGGTGGAGACGAACTGGGCGAAGTACTGCTGGTCCCCTAGCACATCCAGCTGCGGGAAATCGGTCATACCGGTCGCCGGTGCACCGAGTCGGGTGACCAGCTCTGGGAACTTCGGCGTCTGGGTGCCACCGGCGCCCGTCAGCTGCCGGTGCAGATGAGCGGCCTGCTCCGAAGTCAGCCCTGGACCGGTCGGGGTCAGCATCACCTCGCGGAACCTGGCCGTGGTCAGCCCGCCGCGACGTACGGTCACCTTGTCGTCGCGGACCAGGGCCATGGTCGTACCGCGGTCGTCCCGGAGCGCGAACTCCCGCCGTTCACAGGTCAAGGCGGCCACGGGGCCGAGGGTGGCGCGTCGTCGGAACGGACGGACCAGGTCGGCGAACTCCTGCGGCACATCGCCTTGCCCCATCGGCTCGATCCGCTCCTCCGGCAACAGCGGCGCCCAGTTGGGTGCACCGAGGTACCACTCGCCGCGACCGTCCAGGACCCGGTGCGCGAGCAGCACGCCGGAGCGGATCAGCCGATGATCGGGAGCATCCAGCAGGGTGACATCGATGGTGTAGCCGGCATTGTGCCCGGCCCGAGTGACCAGGTTGTGCAGACCAAGATCAGGGTTGATCAACCGTGGTGACGGGCCACTGTAGGGCATGTCGAACAGAAGCTGGCCAACGGGCGCGCCAGTCGTCGCCGGCAGATCGGGATCGACCGCTGGCCGGTCCGAGTCCGCCACCGCTACCTCGGCCGGAGCCGGTGACTTGCTCTGCTTGCCCGAAGACTTCCGCTTCCCGGTCTTGTTCTTGCTCACAGACTAACCTTCCCACGCAGCAACGAACTCTGCCGCGAGGAGTGGGGCCTCGCTGCCGGGTGCAGGTCAGGGCTTTGCGACCGCAACCGCAGCCTTCCTGGCGGCGGCTTTCTTGGTGGCCGGTACCTTCGTTGCCGTCTTCGTTGCTGCGGTCTTCTTTGCTGGGGTCTTTTTTGCTGTCGTCCTCTTTGCTGGGGTCTTGGCCGTTGTCTTCTTGACCGTCTTGCGTGCCGAGCGCTTGGCCGGCGCGGGGCCTTTGGCGCGCTTCTCCGCCAGCAGCTCGGCCGCCCGCTCAGCGGTGATCGTCTCCACATCGTCGCCCCGACGCAGCGTGGCGTTGAGCTCGCCGTCGGTCACATAAGCTCCGAACCGGCCTTCCTTGATGATCATGGGCTGACCGGAAACCGGGTCCGGTCCCAGCTCCTTCAGCGGTGGCTTTGCGGCGGCCCTGCCACGCTGTTTGGGCTGGGCATAGATCGCCTCGGCCTCTTCCAGTGTGATGGCGAAGATCTGTTCCTCATCAGTGAGTGAGCGGGAGTCGGTGCCCTTCTTCAGGTACGGTCCGTAGCGGCCGTTCTGCGCGGTGATCTCCACCCCGTCAGCGTCGGCGCCCACCACCCGGGGCAAGCTCATCAACTGCAAGGCCTGCTCAAGGGTCACATCGTCAACACTCATCGTCTTGAACAGCGATCCGGTCCGAGGCTTCGCACTCTTCGGTGCGTCGTCGGGAAGGATTTCCGTTACGTACGGTCCGAAACGACCGTTCTTGGCGATGATGGTGTTTCCGGTCGCGGGGTCGAGGCCGAGTTCGCGCTCCTCACCCATCGGCTTGCTCAACAGCTCTCGAGCAAGATCAACAGTGAGCTCATCCGGCGGCAGGTCATCGGCTACGTTCGCCCGGCGACCCTCGGAGTCCTCCACATAGGTGCCGTAGCGGCCGACGCGGACGACGATGTCGGAGTCAAGATCACCAACGGTGAAGGTGGAGAGCTTGCGGGCGTCGATCTCGCCCAGCTCGGACACCAGCCGGTGCAGGCCGGCACGGTCATCGGCACCGAAGTAGAAGTCGGTCAGCACCTGCAGCCGTTGCGCGTTGCCACCCGCGATCTGGTCGAGCGTCTCCTCCATGCTGGCGGTGAAGGCATAGTCCACCAGCCGCGGGAAGTGTTCCTCCAACAACCGGGTGACAGCGAACGCCAGCCAGGTCGGGACCAGCGCAGATCCCTTCTTGAACACGTAGTCCCGGCTGGTGATGGTCCGGATGATCGACGCGTAGGTGGACGGCCGGCCGATCTCCAGCTCCTCCAGCTTGGCCACCAGCGACGGCTCGGTGTACCGGGCCGGCGGTCGGGTTTCGTGCCCCGACGCAGTGACCTCCTCCGCGCGCAGCGACTGGCCCTGGGTCAGCCGTGGCAGCCTAGTCTGGGCGTCGTCGGACTGGCTGCCGTCAGCCTCGTCCACTGCTTCCACGTATGCCTTGAGGAAGCCGTGGAAGGTGATGGTTCGACCCGACGCCACGAAGATGCAGTCCTGCCCAACGATCCCGGGCTGCACCGGCTGCTCCGACGTTGCTTCGGGTGCCGCGCTGCCGGACCGTGCGTTGATCTTGACCGTGATCGACTGCCCTTCGGCGTCCTTCATCTGCGAGGCCACGGTACGCATCCAGATCAGCTCGTACAGCCGGAACTGGTCCCCCCGCAGACCCGTCTGCGCCGGCGTCTGGAACACCTCACCGGCCGGCCGGATCGCCTCGTGCGCCTCCTGGGCGTTCTTCACCTTGGAGGTGTAGACCCGCGGCTTGTCCGGGACGTAGTCGGCACCGAACAGCTGCCGTACCTGGTTCCGGGCAGCGGTGATCGCGGTGTCGGACAGGGTGACCGAGTCGGTACGCATGTAGGTGATGTAGCCGGCCTCGTACAGGTCCTGAGCCACCGACATCGCCCGCTGGGCGGTGAAGCCGAGTTTGCGGCCGGCTTCCTGCTGCATTGTGGTGGTCCGGAACGGGGCGTACGGGCGGCGGGTGTATGGCCTGGAGTCGATGCTCTCCACTGAATAAGCGGCCGCCCGCAGCGAGACGGCGAGCGCCTGCGCGGTCGGCTCATCGAGATGGACCAACGGCTCACGGCCGTTGCTGCTCAGGGATCCCCGCGAGTCGAAGTCGCGGCCCTGCGCCACCCGCTGGTCACCGACATGGGTCAGCCGAGCTGGGAACAGCGGCGGCTCGGCCCCCGCACCGGCGTCCAGCACAGCGTCCAGATCCCAGTAGGAGGCGCTGCGGAAAGCGATCCGCTCCCGCTCCCGGTCCACCACCAGCCGGGTGGCCACCGACTGCACCCGGCCGGCGGAGAGCCGGGGCATGACCTTCTTCCACAGAACCGGGGAAACCTCGTAGCCGTACAGCCGGTCCAGGATCCGCCGGGTCTCCTGGGCGTCGACGAGGTCGGTGTCTAGGTCTCGCGGGTTCGCCACGGCCTCGGCAATGGCCTGCGGGGTGATCTCGTGGAACACCATCCGACGGGCCGGGACCTTCGGCTTCAGCTCCTGCAGCAGGTGCCAGGCGATGGCCTCGCCCTCCCGGTCGCCGTCTGTTGCCAGCAGCAGCTCGTCCGACTGCGCCAGCGCATCTTTCAGCTGGCGCAAGGTGGCCCTCTTGTCGGGGTTGACCACATACAGCGGCTCGAACCCGTTATCGACATTCACCCCGGTGCGGGCCCATTTCTCACCCTTGAACTTGGCCGGGACCTCAGACGCTCCAGTGGGCAGGTCGCGGACATGGCCGCGGCTCGACTCGACGATGTACCCATCGCCGAGGAAGCTGGCGATCTTGGTCGCCTTGGTCGGCGACTCCACGATCACGAGTCGCCGGCCTCCTGCTCTGCCTGCCACGCCCATTCCCTTCCCAAACCTGCGTCGGCCAGCCAGGCGCTGCCGTCGTCTCCACTTTCACTGCCCGTCGTCGCACCTGACTGCTGCGCCGCCGGCGTACCCGACCCGTTAGCGGCGCTTACTCTACGGGTGGAAACGTCCACCGGGGCCGAAGGTTCGCCACTGCGGACACCTGAAAGGACCCCGACGTCCTCTGCGGCTGCCGCCGCATCGAGCGCACAACGAAACAGATGCTAACGCCAGATGTCAACCGCCACGCACCAACGAATCGAGAACGGACCGGCCACATCCATCAGCTAGCGAGCCAAAAACCCGTCCCGGACCAGCATCCGCACCCTGGGCAGCACCTCCGCGACCAGCGCTGAGCCATCCACAGCCAGGATTTGGGCCACCGTGTTGATGATCTGGCCCAGGCTCAGCTCGCCGTCACAGGCCCCCAGGATCCCAGCCAGTGCAGTGTCGGCCTCCACTGCGCGGCGGAACCCCCGCTGTTGGCGAAAAATGATGTGACGCGGGTCTGCGCTGCCGGGCGTGGCGACCGACTCCTCGATCACATCCTCGGCGATGACCCACCGGGTAGCCAGCAGGTCGGCATCATCCAGCTGCTGCTCCAGCTCGACCGCGAGCCGGTGCGCCGCGATCGCCGGCCCGATCGGCTGCTCGATCCCGTACGGCCAATGCTCGATCTGCACCTGCGGGGTTGCGCGTGCTGTCTTGTGCAGCACGATCCAGCCCATCCCGATGGCCTCCAGGTCCAGCCGCTCGAAGTAGTCCAGCCACTGCCGATAGCGCTGGACGTAGTCGCTGGACCCGGCCAGGCCCGCGTCGGTGAGCCACAGCTCGATGTACTCGTACGGGTCCAGGGTCTCCCGCTGGATCACCAGCGCGTCGCAACCGGTGGGCCGGATCCAGTCGGCCAGCCGGTCGGCCCAGTCGCGACCTCTCAGGTGCGCCCAGTTCGCCAGCACCTGCAGCGTGCCGCCGGCGGCCAGCAGGTCAGCGCCGCGCTGGACCACGTGCCGGACCAGCCCGTCGGCCGCCCACTCCCCTTCCCGGTAGGTGAGCCGTTCCGAGTCGGATTGCGGTGGCGACATCACGTACGGCGGGTTCGTCACGATCAGGTCGAACAGGTCGCCCTCGACCGGCTCGTACATGCTGCCGAGGCGGAGGTCGACGTCAATCTGGTTCAGGGCGAACGTCAGCCCGGCCAGCTCTATCGCCCGGGGGTTGAGGTCGGTGGCGACCACGGTGTCGGCGTGTCGGGCCAGGTGCAGACTCTGCACTCCACAGCCGGTGCCCAGATCCAGCGCGCGGCCCACCGGCTGCCGTACGGTCAGCTGCGCCAAGGTGGTGGAGGCAGGTGACACTCCCAGCACGAAGTCGGGACGAATCGGGCTGACGACGGTGTCCAGCCCCGGTGAGAGGTCCGAGACGACCCAGCCAGTGGAGCCGTCGTCGCTGGCGTACGGGCGGATATCCACCATGGCTCGGACAAGCGGCCCATCCGTCGCCAGGAGCTCAGCGGCGACCAACGGCTCCAGCAGTCCGGGCAGCGCCTGCGCCACGGCCGCACGGTCGACCGGCTGCTGCAGCGGCCACAGCGAGGTGAGCACCGATAGCGGATCAGTCCGACCGCCGATAGCACGGACGGCGGCGACCGTCGAGTTCCGGCCTAGGGCCCGGTGCGCGGGCTCACCGATCAGATCGACGACTGCGTCGACGCTGTAGTTGTGGTCGAGAAAGGCCGAGCGGAGTCGAAGGCAGACGTCTCGACTGAGCATCCGCCCACGATCACGCATCCGCCCATGATCACACGGTGGCACGTCGAGATCGCGGTTGGGCAAGTCACCGACGAGAGCGGGATCCCCGAATGCCGGCGGGAACCTGGCGGCGCACTCGCCGCGCGACTCGCCAGACATCGATGATCGCCGCCCGGGGCCGCAGCCGCTGGGAACGCCACACCAGCGACACGTTCCGATGTCTGGTGGGCTTCAGATTGATGTCGCTGAACCCGACTGTCACGCCCCAGCAGCGGTCCGCGCCGTCCGGGAGCCGCTGTTCATCCCACCTCAGCCGTTCGGTCTCGACCGTCGTATCGCCCAGCTGACCCTCGACCCACAGGTCGAAGGTGGCATGGGTGACCGGCACGGTGCCACCAGCCCGGACCAGGTCGTCACGGCACAGCTCCACCCGCAGTTCGGAGCCAGTCCCCGACGTCTGCTCCAGCACTGCACTGGCGATCCGCGACCGGCGCCGAACTACAACCTGAAAGCCGCTCCACGGCAGCGGACCGTCGCCGAGGCTGACGGTGAGCACCATGCAGCCACCGCGCAGGTCGACCCCGGTAAGCGTCGGCCGTAGGCCCACTGGTTCCGACGGCGCCCGCCAGCGCCAGTCGACCAGGGCGTTGAGACGCTCGCCGAGGTCGCGTACCCACACGTTCCCAGCCAGTGTGTAGCGCGGCTTCTGCGACAGCAGCCGGTTGACATCGACCAGGTCGGCCGGTGTGCCGGAGCGCGCTACAGCCAGCCTGATGCGGGTGCGGTCGTCCGCCCGGTTGAGGTGTCGATGCGTGAGGTGGATCAGCACATCGGCCTGGGCAGCGTCGAGGAAGACCTGCTGCTCCGCTGGACTCGCAGCCAGAAAAGCGGCTCCCAGCGCCGGCGGCAGCGCTCGCAGCAGTACCCGGGTGAACAGCGCTTCACGGCGGCGACCGGGCTCGGTATGCGCCACGATCAGCGCCGCCATCCGGGAAAGCGTCAGCAACCTGTCGTCCAGCGACGCTGGAGCCGGCGCAGACTTAGCCGCCCGGGGTTCTCGGTAGTAGTGCACGTCGCCGCCAGCGATAGCCAGCTTCGACGCGGCGAGCAGGCAGCCAGCCACGAAGATCTGGTCGGCCGCATGCACCATGTCCTCGGGGAACCGCAGTCCCGCTGCTTCGACGAGCTGCCGCCGGATCAGCTTCCACGGAGCCAGCGAGCTCCACACCTTGTCCCGGATCAGATCGGCGTCCAGCACGGTCCGCGCCGTACCGCTCAGACTGCCTGCTCCCTCGCGGTGAGTCCTGCCGGCAACGACATCGGCGTCTGCTTCCTCGGCCACGTCGAGCAACCGCCGCAGCGCGTCGAGGGTGAGGTGGTCCGCCGGCTGATGGAAGAACAGGTACCGGCCTCGGCTCATGTCGATGCCTTGGTTCCGCGCCACGCTTGAGCCGGCGTGTTCCTGCCAAAGCAGACGCAGCCCTGGCCAGCCGGCCGACCGGCTCTGGAGCATCTCCCACGTCCGGTCGGTCGAGCCGTCGTCGATGACCAGCACCTCGAGCAACGCGGCCGGCAGGGTCTGGGCCTGGAGACAGTCAAGGGCCACTGCCAGCGACTCGTCGTTGTGGGTGGACATGATCACGCTGACTGCAGGGGCGACATCCTGCGGTGACGTTGTCGCCTCGCCGGCACCGGCTGTCCCAGTCTGAACCATCGCCTACCCGTTGAAGGGGGCTGACCGGCCGCTGGATCGCCGGATGTGGTGTCGGCCGAGGGCTTGGCGGTGTGCTCGATGATCGGCTTGGCAGCGATCTTGATCACCTGCGTGGGGACGTTCAAGCTGACCGGCGTACCGGTACCGCCCGCAGGTGACAGCGAGGGCGCGCAGCTTTGTGCTCATCGCGCGACTGTATCGGTTCTGTAGCCCGGTCTAAGGTAAGGCGCGTGGAAGATCAGGTGAACCCATATCCGACGGAGTCGGCCCCGACCAGTACGCCGACAATCAAGGCGTCGGCCCAGGTCGACGACACCGCTAGCATCGGCAGCGGCTCGGTGATCTGGGACCTGGCTCAGATTCGCGAGGGAGCGCGGCTCGGCAGCAGCTGCATCATCGGACGCGGCGCGTACGTCGGCGCGGGGGTTCACCTAGGCGACAACGTGAAGCTGCAGAACTACGCCCTCGTCTACGAGCCGGCCGTGCTGGGCAATGGCGTGTTCGTAGGACCCGCCGTCGTCTTGACCAACGACCAGTACCCGAGGGCCGTTGACCCGACGGGCCGGCTCAAGCGCGGCGCCGACTGGCAGGCAGTCGGCGTGGTGGTGGGTGAAGGCGCCTCCCTCGGCGCTCGGTCGGTCTGCGTGGCGCCGCTGCGGATCGGTTGCTGGGCGATGGTCGCCGCCGGTGCGGTGGTGACCCGCGATGTGCCCGACTACGCCCTGGTGATGGGCGTCCCCGCGAAGCAGGCCGGGTGGGTGGGCCGGACTGGGAGCCGGCTCGTGCGGGCGGAACCTCAGGTGTGGGTCTGTCCCGACACCCGCGACGTCTACGACGAAAGTCTCGCCGGTGAGCGGGCCTGTCTGACTCTCCGGACCCCCTGACCGCGCCTGTCGAAGATCGGCTCGGGGAAGTGCCTAGCCCCCGATGACCACCCGCGTCACGCCGTTCCACAACCGTGGGTCGGTCACCCGTCGACCGTCGACCAGGATGCTGACGTCCGCCAGGTCGGCTGGGGTGAGCCGGCGGTACTCGGGATGGTCTGCCTGAATCACCGCAGCCTCGACCGTCTCGCCGCGGTGACCTGGCAGCCCAAGCTCGTCCAGCTCGTCGGCGGTGTACAGCGGGTCGCTGACAAAAGCGGCCGCACCGCGTGATCGAAGCGCCGCCACGGTGCCGAAGACGCCGGAGAACGCAGTTTCCTTGACCCCACCGCGATACGCCGCGCCAAGCACAAGCACGCGGGCACCGGACAGGTCCCCGTACGCCTCGGCGAGGCGGCTCACCGCGTACTCCGGCATGGCAGCGTTGGCTTCCCGGGCGGAGCGGACGACGGTCGCGGCAGGGTCGTTCCACAGGTACATCTGCGGGTAGATGGGGATGCAGTGGCCGCCCACAGCGATCCCTGGCCGGTGGATGTGGCTGTACGGCTGCGAGTTGCAGGCGTCGATCACTTTCACCACATCGACCCCGATCGTGTCCGCGTACCGGGCGAACTGGTTGGCCAGCCCGATGTTCACATCGCGATAGGACGTCTCGGCGAGCTTGGCCAGCTCGGCAGCCTCCGCTGGGCCCAGATCCCAGACCCCGTTGGGTGCCGGAAGATCATCACGGTCGTCGAAGTCGAGCACGGCGGTGTAGAACTCGACGCCGCGGCGGGTCGACTGCTCGTCCAGACCCCCGACGAGCTTCGGGTACTTGCGCAGGTCGGCGAATACCCGACCCGTGAAAACCCGCTCCGGGCTGAAGACCACGTCGAAGTCCCGGCTCGCCTGCAGCCCGGACCCCTCAGCCAGCATGGGCGCCCACCGGTTCCTGGTGCTACCGACCGGCAAGGTGGTCTCGTAGCTCACCAAGGTCCCCGGCTGCAGACCCGCGGCGATCGCCTGAGTAGCGGAGTCCATCCAGCCGAAGTCTGGAACGCCGTCTGCGGCGACGAACAGCGGCACCACCACGACGACGACCTCGGCCTCGGTGACGGCAGCCGTGGTGTCGGTGGTGGCACGCAGCCGGCCGGCCGTGACGACCTCACCGAGCTTCGAGCCCAGATCCGCCTCCCCGGGGAACGGTTCCTCCCCGGCGTTGATCTGGTCAACCACGGCGCTGTCGATGTCCGCGCCGACCACCTGATGGCCCTTCGACGCAAACTGCACCGCCAACGGGAGGCCGATCTTGCCCAGAGCAACAACGCAGATCTGCATTCAGAAGGTTCCTATCGGCTGTGGTTCGGCTTTGCTGGGTGGCTGGGCAGCCAGCGGGATCGCCAACCGGTGCACCACCAGCCGGGACTGACGTTCCGACACCACCTGGACGGCAGCACGTCGCAGTCCGTGGTGGACTACGTGGTCGAGGTCGACTCCAGGCAGCTGCACGGGGGTGTCGTACGTCCACCGGCCGACATCGGTCTGAAGGCGCAGCGACCACCGCACGTCCGGCTCCGCAACCGGAAGGCGTCGGAGGTCGACGCTCGCCAGGAGTTGACTTGGGCCGCCGACGACCGGCTGGCCCAGCTGGACCGGCAGCCCGTTAGCGGTCACCCCTGAACCGCAGCCGTGTGGGTGGCGTCCGCTCGGCGGGGTGGGTTCGTCAGCAGACAGCGGCTGAAGCACCAGCCTGAGGTGGTCGCTGCTGTCGGCGGTGACACCGATTTGACCGCGAAGAACCAGCTGGTGGCCGCTGATCTCCGCACTGTGGATGACCAGACCCTTGGGTGCATCATCGTCGAGCTCGTACCAGTTCTCGATGGTTTCCGGCTCCCCGAACGCTGGCAGCCACTGGTACACGTGATCGGCTCTCAGCGCCTTCACCATGGGCGGTTTGTCCTTGGTGTAGGCAAGCACGCGATGCAGGGTTTTAAGATCGCCTCGCTGTGACAGCCGGAGCCGTACCCGGGCGGGAACCGTCAGATAGGCGCTGACTCCATCGGTGAGGTAGTCATCAGCCAGGGCAGCGATTCCTGAGGCCAGCCTGCGCTGGTCCACCTCGTCGAGGGCGGGCAGGTCGAGCCGGATCAGCTTGTCCAGCTCCCACTGGAAATGTCGTCGAAGGATCGCGTCCCGGGTGGGCCCGAGCGGAACCACCTCGGCGATGTGTCGCATGATGGCTGCCACATCGCCGAGCCGGACACCCCACTGGGTGGCGTAGGTGATGTTGGCGGCGTCCTCGCGGCGGACGGCGTAGTAGCAGGCATATCCAGCCACCACTGAAATTCGGCGCGCGTGCGTCATCGCTTCCACGACGAACGGCTGGTCGCTGCCCACCCGCAGGTCAAGGGCATACCGGATACGGTGCTCATCGATCAGCGATCGGCGGAACAGCTTGGTGTTCGACAGCGAGTACGCCAGCGGGAACCGCTGGAAGTCCACATCGGGTTCGTGCTGGACGAACAGGCGTTGGTCAACGAAGCGCCCGTTCACCCCTTCCATGACGCCGATCACGACGTCTGAGTGCCACTCCTCGGCAGCCTTCACCAGACGC
>CADCUO010000029.1 GCA_902805915.1 uncultured Propionibacteriaceae bacterium
GGGTCGGGACGACGGACGACGTACCCCATGTCCACGAGCTCGTCGACGAGTTCCCCCATGGCCTGAGGGGTCATGTTGGCCTTCCGCGCGAGCTCGGTGAGCCGCGAGCCGTCGGGAGAGATCTGGGCGAAGACGGCGGAGTGCTTCGGCTTCTGCGGATAGCCGGCACCGACCACGCCCTCCACGATCTGGAAACCGAGCAGGCTGTAGGCCTGACCCAGCATCGAGACCGTACTCATCGGCTTCTTCTCCATTGACAACTCCAGGTCCACAAGAGTACTAAGGTTACCTGAACATCTAGCGGCGTCGAGCCGGCATGACGCACATCGGGCCGAGAGGAGATATCTGTGACCGTTGTGGAGTCAGGCGCCCTGCCTGCCACCTCTGTTCCCGTCTGGGTGAGCCGCGCCGGTGCGGTCTGCATGGCGGCGGGCATCTTGGGAGCCGTCTCCGGCATCTTCCTGGCCGTGTATCCGGGCCAGGTGTCCGAGGACATGTTCAGCTATCCGCTCACGGCGGGCGGCTTCACCGTCATTCAGATCTGGTTCTTCGTCCAGCACCTCGGGCTGCTCGCCGGCATCGTCGCACTCGGCCGCGCCGAGGTTATGGCGCAGGGGCGAAGCGTGCGCTGGGGCACCGGCCTCGCGGCATCGGGTATGGCCCTGCTTTCGGTCACCGAGCTGATCGCCATCACGGCGCGCAACTCGACCTACCCCGGCGATGAGACCGGCCTTCTCGACGCGCTCTACGGCGTCTCCAGCGTTGCGGTCGGTGTGGGACTGATCCTGGCCGGCATCGCCGTCCGCCGCAGGGGACGCTGGACCGGATGGCGCGGGCTCGTGGTACTGGTCGCCGGCATCTTTGTGTTCGTGCCGATGACACCTGCACTGATGGGACCGTTCGTTCTCGCGCGGCTCGCCATTACGGTCTGGATGCTGTTCTTCGCGGCCATTGGCCATGCGCTGTGGAAGACCAACGAGCGATGAGCAGCGCAGGAGGACCCGCGGCCCGCGAGATGCCGCTCATCCACCGGATCTTCCGGCGCCAGTTCGCCGAGGTGCAGGCGCTCGTGCAGGAGGCACCGGCAGGCGATACGACGCGGATCGGCGCCGTCGCCGACCACCTCGGGTTCCTGCTCGACGGCCTGCACATGCACCACACCACGGAGGACGACCTGATCTGGCCGAAGCTGCTCGACCGCGCGAGCCTCGACGCACCGCTGGTGAAACGGATGGAGGAGCAGCACCAGCAGATCGACGCGTCGGTCGCCGAGCTGCGCGCGGCGATGTCGGCGTGGCGCTCGGATCCGACGCCGGCGACATCCGCGGCGCTCGCCGACCGTATCGGTGAGTTCCTCGTCGTCGTGAAAGGACATCTCGACGAGGAGGAGCAGATCGTGGTGCCGCTGATCGATCGGCATCTCACCGAGGCCGAGTGGCAGGAGGTTGGGGAGCGCGGCTTCGAGAAGTTCACGCCGGCCCAGCGGTGGATCGCCACCGGACAGCTGGTTGAGGTCGCGACGCCCGAGGAGGTGGCGATGATGTTCAGCACGCTGCCGCCGCCGGTGAAGGTTCTCTGGCGCCTGATCGGCAGGCGCAAGTACCGCAGATACATCACGGCGGTCCGCGGCCCGCAGTTCGAGTGAACCGGAGTACGCCGCGATCAGGGCGGCCGCTGTCTGCTCCCTCGTGCTCGGCTTGGGCTGCGGCCTCCCGGGCGTATGCGGCGCGTGATACTACGCGCGGCACGGCGAGGTGTGGACGTTCCTCGGCTTCCCGACGTACGGCAATGGGCCCTTCGAGCGCTGGGGATTCCCGACCAGCGTCGCGATGCTGCTCGGTTTCGTGGCCGTGTGCGCCGTCGAGGTCGTGGTAGGTGTCCTGCTCTGGCGCGACGCCGCGACCGCCCCGCGGCTGGCGCTGGCCCTGCTGCCGGTCAAGCTCGCGTTCTGGATCGAGTTTGCACTTCCTTCGGACCGCTGCTGGGACTGGCGCGCACCGCGCTGTTGGTCGCCGTCCTCGTGTCCCGGGACTGACGCCCAGCTGGGTCGCGGGCCGGGGTATCAGCGGCGGCGCTGATTCGACGGCGGCTGGGTGATGTACCACGGCGTCTCTGGTATCCACAACCGCGTTGATGGCGCCCGTGATTCGAAGCCGGAGGGACTGGCCCAGCAGCGATGTTTTCGAGCCACCGCGCTGACTGAAGCTCAGCGGGGAAGGCGCCGTGATGACGCCACTAGATGTTGTGCCGAAGAAGAAGCCCTGAGCCCTCTGCGGAGGAGGCGGCAGCGAGAGAGCCGGTCCTGCTGGCCCGAGAACAGGGTCTGTCCCTGACCGGGCCGGACGGGCTGCTGAAGCAGTTCACCAAGAGAAGTGCTGGAGACCGCGCTCGGTGAGGAGATGAGCAAGCACCTGGGCCATGACAAAACACCAGGTCCCAGACGGTCGGGAGTCGCCAAATTGCGGAACGGGACCCGCCAGCCGCCATGCAGCGCGCGTCCCTGAAGAAGTCGTCGACAAGGTGCTCCTCATCATCACCGGCGTCGCACTCGCACCCAGGAGCGCGCTCGCGAGCGTTGCGGATCTTCTCCGCTTGACCGCGATAGTTTCAGCTGGCGAGCACGAAGTACCGCAGCCAGAGGTAGGGAGCGGCGAGCAGGATCGTGACGGTGGTGACGATGGCGCCCTTCCTCGTGAACTCCCAGAAGGTGATGGGAGAACCCGACCGCATCGCGATGCCGAGGACGACGACGTTGGCGCTGGCGCCGATGGCGGTCAGGTTGCCGCCGAAGTCCGCCCCGATCGCGAGCGACCACCACAGGGCCTCGGCCTGCACCGGATCAGCGATGCCTTCAGTCAGTTGGAGCACGATCGGACTCATGGCTGCGGTATAGGGAATGTTGTCAACGACGCCGCTGAGCAGGGCGGACACGAAGAGGATCAACATAGTAGCGGTGAGCGGGTCGCCGTCGGTGGCTCGAGCGGCGCCCTCGGCCAGCCGACCGATGACGCCGGTCTTGACCAGCGCGCCGACCATGATGAACAGGCCGGCGAAGAACAGCAGCGTCTCCCATTCCACGCTGGGCATAAAGTCGCGCGGCTCACTGCGCGACACCAGCACCAAAATGCCGGCGCCGAGCAGCGCCACCACCGACGGCTCAATGTGGAAGGCGGCGTGACCGACAAACCCGACAAACACCGCCGCCAGCACAACACCGCAGATAATCAGGAGCCGGCGGTTGGTGATCGCCTCCCGCTCGTTCAACGCCATCACATCTGCCACCCGATCGGGATCACCTTCGAACGCGCCCCGGAACAACAGCGGCAACATGGCGATCAGAACCGCGATGGACAACGCGGCGATCGGTGCCATGTTCAACAGGAAGTCGTTGAAGGTCAGCCCGGATCGACTCGCGATGATGATGTTGGGGGGGTCGCCGATCAACGTCGCGGCACCGCCGATGTTGGAGGCCAGGACCTCCGCGATCAGGAACGGGCCGGGCCTGACCGCTAAACGATCACACACCAGCAGGGTGACCGGGGCGATCAGCAGAACTGTCGTGACGTTGTCCAAAAGGGACGACGCCACTGCGGTGATGAGCACCAGCAGCACCATCACTCGAAACGGCGACCCCTTGGCCCGTTTCGCCGCCCATATCGCCACATACTCAAACACCCCGGTGCGGCGCAACACGCCGACAATGATCATCATGCCAAGCAGCAAGAAGATGACGTCCCAGTCCACGCCGGTCTCGTGAGAGTAGAACGCCTCCTCGGCCGAAGCAACCCCCAAACCAAGAATGACCCCGGCGCCGGCCAGCGCCGTCACCATCTTCGGAACCCGCTCTGTGGCGATGAGGATGTAGGCGGCGACGAAAACTAGCACCGCGACGACGGCCATCACGCCGCCCCAAGGCGCGCCGTTGCGGCCCTCAGCTGGCCCGCAGTGCAAGCTCCAGCAGTCGGGATGCGGTGATCACACCGATCAGCCTGTTGCCTTTCATCACCGCCGCCAACGGGCAGCGCAGCCTGGCCATGATCGCAGCCACCTCGATGATCGTGTCGTCGTGGTTGACCACCGGAAGCTCCCGTCGCTCGACCGGCAACAGGTCGCGGACCCGCTTGGTTCCCAACTGGTCGGAGGCCCGGTCGGCCATTGACTCGTTCATTACCCGAGCCAGCGACGGGTCGTCCTGCACATAACGCGGCACCAAGAACCTGACCACCTGCGAAGCTGGGAGGATCGAATGCGGCGAACCATCGGCATTCGTCACGACCAGCGCCGGCAACCGCCGCTCGGCCAGCAGCCGCACCGCCGCCAACGCACTCGTGTCCAAATCCACCAGCGGTGACTCTTCCGCCATCTGCTCGGCGCGCACCCTCCCAGCGTACGCGCCGCCTCCAGCGCCGCATACCCATCAACCTGGCCACAGGTAGGGTCAAACAACAGATCATCGACCAGCCTCGTCGTCGACAGAAACCGCGCAGCGGCATGCTGAGCGATGCGCCGACCAGACTTCCCGGCTCACCTGAGAATGTCGAGCCTATCCGATCAATCGCGCCGTACCGCGTCCAGCCTCCTCCCGCCGTATCTTCGGGGGTTACCATCCACCACGAACGGCGTACGGCAGCAAGCAGACCTGCCAGGTCGACAACTCGGCGCTTCCTTAAAAGGCCTAGCCGGACCGAACCGGCGGCTGGCGCTACGCCGCCGGTGTTCCGCCCCGGCCCGGAATCTTCAAAGACGCTGCCTGAGGACCCCCGGCCCAGTACCGACTCCTGCGCCGAGGACCTTTCCGGCGCGTGCGCCGACCCGTGGCGGCGCACAGCCCTGGCGAGACACGTTCCGCGGGTTTCCGGAAGACGCCGCAGTCGATGACCGCGGCCTGCGCTCGGCAGAGAATGCACACTCACGAACCTGCTCTGAGCCGACCGAGCGCCGAACTCATGCTTTACCGGAGCCACGCTCCGGTATATCTTTCACCTATGCTTGGGCCGCACCGCTTCCGCGATGGCGTCACCTCCATCGAACTGCTGGTGCTTGCGGGGATCCTAACCATTGCATTCGGGCTGCTTCTGCAGCTCATTGGGGCCTGACGACTCACCGATCCTCGATAGGCTGAAGCACCTCACGTCCCTCGAGGATCTCGTAGAGTGCGGTCATCACCGACTGGCGGGGGGGTAGACAGCATGGGCACCGGTCTCTTGGCGTGGGCGAGCACGGCTTCCACTACATCGAACGCATACCGACGACATCTGGAACCTGCCGGGCCAAGATCCCGCACTCATCTCGCGGTACTGCGGTGCGGACGCCGTGATCCACGGCTAGACAGCGGCGACTTAACCAGCCCCAAACCGGTCGCGGGACAAACCGACCAACCAGCTCGGCGTCAGAGCAGTGCCGTACCAGGACCAGCAGTCCCGTAGGGGAACGGCGGCTTGATGCCCTACCCCAACTGCCGTCGTTAGGGA
>CADCUO010000030.1 GCA_902805915.1 uncultured Propionibacteriaceae bacterium
GCCCTCGCTCCATGAAGCGCTGCACCAGCAACGCCCGCACGGCCTGCTCACCCTCACCGTGGCTGCCTGGATGCGCTACCTACGCGGGACTGACCTCCAGGGCGTTGCCATCGAGCTGAACGATGCCCAAGCCCCAACGCTGCACGAACTGGCGATCGCCGGTGGCAACGACCCTCGGCCGCTCCTGTCCCAGACATCGATCTTCGACGACCTGGGTAAGAACGCCGGATTCGTCCGGTCCCTACATACTGCGCTCACGCAGCTCGACCAGCAGGGCCTCCGAGCCAGTCTTGCTACGTGCGCCATCCAGGACAGGACGAGCGCCGACGTGCGGTCCATCTGGAGCGGGACGCATCGGAGGGTCGTCACTGGAGAGCAGGGAGTCACCAGGACGGAAGGGGGCGCCGGGGAGGAAGGCCTCGCTGTGTCCTGACTGCGGCAGAGGGGCCCCGGCTGCTTCAGTTCGCGCACGGCGTCACCGTACCCGGCGAGGGTCAGATCGGCGGCGCAGTCAGGCGCTGCCGCGGGGCCCGCTGAAGCGCAGCGACAAAGGCCTTCACCGCACCGCGGCGTTCAGAACGACGACACGCTACGTGGAGGACGAGGGCCGGCGCGCCGGCCAGCGCTACTGGACGAACGTTGGGCGGGGCGAGATGGGCGTAGAATTCAGGTCCCACGCTGACGCTCAACCCGCGGGCTGAATAACGAACCACACTTGCCAGGTCGTCGGCGCCGATGTCCACTAGCCGCGCCTCCCGTCGGGGCCGCACGTCCCCCAGGTAGAACATCGACATCCACTCTTCTGGGACTGCGGAGTTGTACAGCAGCGGCAGGTCCACGAACTCGTCGAGCCCCAGCACACCCGCATCAGCAAGTTTGTGCCGGCGGCCCACCAGCCCAACCCGGCGGGCCGTGATCGCCAACGGCATCGACAGCACCGCCGGATGTCGGACGGCTGCCGTGGTAAGAAGCATGTCCACCTCTTGGTCGACCAGACATGAGGTGATTTCGCTGAAGCGGACCTGACGATATGCCAGCCGAGTCTCCGAGTACTCCCGACAAACCGCACTGCCGATAGCAGGCAGATTCATGTCTTTGAGATATTGGTGAGGGCCGGCAGGAAAACCGATCACGATCCGGTGCTGCGGCCGCTCCAACTCAGCGCGGGCCGCACGCCGAGCTTGCTCGGCGTGGGTGAGCAGAGGCTCTGCATGGACAGCAAACCTCCGACCGGCGTCGGTGACGACTAACCCGCCCATGTCATCCCGCTGCACAAGCTTGGCGCCGACCTGTCGCTCCAACCGCTGTATCCGCTTCGTCAGCGCGGAGGCCGTCAGGTTCAGCCGGTCAGCGGCGTGGCCGTAGTGCCGCTCGTCCAAGAGGACGAGGTAGCTGGCCACACACGTCAAGTCGAGGTCCACGCCGCTCCAGAGTCGTCGCCAATAAGCCTTAATGATGCCATGCCGAGACGCACCCTGTGGCGGAGTTGGCCCGACGCCCCGTACCCCTGATGTCAAGAGCAGTGTCCTGCATGGAAACAGCGCTTCGTGATCGGTAGTCGCCCGGGTACGAATAGAAGCCAGACATTGGGCTGTTCGGGGGATAAGCCCGATGGAGCTAACTCGGCGGCGCCCCCGGCGAGACGGCGGGGGGGTCCGCCTCGTTCCGGGGGCGGCGGCGAAGCGAGTAGCAGCCACGAGCGCCGTCGGACACCTATGCTGCTGGCGTTTGGGAGTTGGCGCAGGTCAATGTCGCTGAAATGCTCGCCCCAATTACGAGCGCAGCGATGGCGGATTTCGTATCCGCCTTCGACCCGATAGCTCGAAGTGCCGGGTCCAGCCCGGGCTTCGTCTGGCGCCTGAAGTCCGATTCAGGGCATGCCACTGTTGCGACGGATGGCGGCATGGACCAGGTCGTGAACCTGTCGGTCTGGCAGGACTACGCCAGCCTGCACCAGTTTGTGTATCGCAGTGCTCACGGACGGATTCTGCTACGTCGCGCGAAGTGGTTCCAGCCGGCAACCCAGCCATTCGTGGCACTGTGGTGGGTCCCCATGGGCGACCGCCCGACCGTTGAGGAGGCCCTGGCCCGGCTGAGCGTGCTCGCCGCTATGGCCCATCACCGAGGGCTTTCTCCATGCGTGATCGGTTTGACCCGGACGGACACCCCATCCGACGGAAGCTGCTACGGGGATAACCCCTTTCGTCCCGTCGATTTGGATCCAGTCCCAGTGCGGGTCCGCTTGGTCACGGCTTGGCGGCGAGACTGCGGTGCAGGTTGATCTCCGCCGCGCTCACGGCGGGCGTGTTGTCCGTAGCGGCCAGGATGGCGACTGCGGTGCCCGTCGACGGGCCACGGACCGTCATAGCGCGCCAGCCGGCCCAGGACCCACCGTGGAGGTACGTCATGCCCGCCGGTCCAGGCCGGTGCGCGATGCCCCAGGCGTAGTCGAGAGACGTGCCGTCGTCGAGCCGACCAGGGGTCTGCACCAACGCAGTGAGATCGGCACCCAGCATGCCCCGGTTCATGGCCGCCAACCAGCGCAGGAGGTCCGCCGCGCACGTCCACAGACCCCCGTCGCCGACTGTCCGCGGCGGCGGGTCAAGACCGGGGAGCACTGCTGGGGCTGACCCGCCGAGCCAACTGCCCGACAGCCCGAGCCGCTCGAATACCTCGGTTCGGGCTGTGTCGGCGACGTCCACGCCGTACACCGCATGCAGCACCTCAGCGAGCAGCACGTACGCGGTGTTGTCGTAGCTGAATGCCTGCCCTGGCGACCCATGAGGCTCCACCTGCGACAGCGCCGCAAGTACGGCGGCGTTGTCCAGGCGCGACTCGCCGGCCAGACCGGTCGGCAGGCCGAGCGCGGCGGCAAGCGCCGGTGGCTGAGGCAAGGCGGCCGTGTGGTGCACAAGGTGCTGCAGCCGAATTGGCGACGTCCAGGCCGGCAGGCCCGGCAGCAGATGGCGGATGCTCGCCTCCGGATCCAGTTCCTGAGCCAGCACGGCCCGCGCGGTCAGCGCCGCAATGACCTGCTTCGTGACGGAGCCGGCGTAGGCGGTGGTCGCCGTCGTCATCCGGTCCTGGCCAGGCAACGCTCCGATGCACCAGTACCGGTCGCCTAGCTGCGGCGACGTGGCCGCGACCGCCGCTGGGCTCCCGTCTAGCTCCCGGACGAAGAGGGGCCACCAACTCTCCGCAGTCGGCGGCAGGTTGGTCATGAGGGTCATCCTGCCTGACTTGGCCGACTGCTGCGGCCTACGCGTCGACTCTCGGAAACAATGCAGGTCCTTTGGTGACGCGGGTGCCCACCGGGAGCTGGGGCCAGTGGCGTACGTTGCCTATTCGCTGATCGGCGAGAGGGCCGAGCGCGGGCTCAGCGCCGAGAGAGTGCCACAGTGCGGCTGTCGCCTTCGGGAGCACTGGGTGAAGGAGCACCGCGAGGGCTCGAATGCCTTCGACGGCAATGACGAGCACTGTGGCCAAGCGAGCACGCTGCCCCGGATATCCTGCGAGCTGCCAGGGTTTTTCGGCGGTGATGTAGCCGTTCAGCTCATCGACGATCTTCCACACGGCTCGGATGCATCGGTGCGGCGCCAGCTCATCGATCGCAGCGTCCGCCTGATCCGCGGCGGCAGCGACCATGTCAACCAGCCCTCGCTCACCGCTCGTCAACGGACCGGCTGAGGGCAGCTCACCGTGGAAGTAGGTACTGATCATCGCCGTCGTACGTGCGGCAAGGTTTCCTAGGCCGTTGGCTAGCTCGGCGTTGTAGCGGGCGTGGATGTCTTCCCATGAGATCGACCCGTCGTTCCCGAGCGCAATCGCGCGTGCCAGGCA
>CADCUO010000031.1 GCA_902805915.1 uncultured Propionibacteriaceae bacterium
AGGAAGACGACCCAGCCTTGGGAGCCCGGGCGGGCGACCCGCAGGCTCCACAGGGCGCTCGGGAAGGTGGCGGCGATCTGGGTGAAGATCATCACCGACATGCCGTTGCCGACGCCGCGCTCGGTGATCAGCTCACCGAGCCACATGATGACGCCGGTGCCGGCGGTCATGGTGAGGATCATGGTGATGACCGGAAAGAGGCCCTTGTCGTACACCAGCCCAGGGCAGCCGGTGAACAGCCGGTCGTTCACGGCCAAGGTGACGAAGGCAGTGGCGTTCAGCACCGCCAGCACCAGGGTCAGGTAGCGCGTGTACTGGGTGATCAGCGTCTGGCCGGACTGGCCTTCCTTCTTCAGCGCTTCCAACCGGGGGATGACCACGGTGAGCAGCTGGAGGATGATGCTGGCGGTGATGTAGGGCATGATGCCGAGCGCGAAGATCGACAGCTGGAGCAGCGCGCCGCCGGAGAACAGGTTGATCAGGGAGTACAGGCCCTGCTGGTCGCCGCTGCTGGCCTGGGTGAGGCAGAAATCGACTTGCTTCACGTTGACGTTGGGGGTCGGGATGATCGACCCCAACCGGAAGATGGCGAGGATGCCGAGCGTGAAGAAAATCTTCTTCCTCAGGTCCGGACTCCGAAATGCGTTGGCGAACGCTGCCAGCACGGCGGCCCTCTCTTCCTATCGAACTACTACGAGATGTTCACCCATGAGGTGTCGGGGGACACCATGGGACCAAGCGCGCCCCGGGGGGTCGGAACGATCGACTCTACCAAGCACCAGCCCTGAGCGCCCCCATTCTGACCCGGCTGCCCGCGATCTGGGTGGTGGCGGTTCGGGTGCACCGACTCCGACAACTGCCCGTCGCCTCCCCTAGATAGCGGATGCCCTAGATAGCGAATAAGGGGGCGGCTCGATGGCTCGAGCGCGCCCCCTCCCGTCGTGCTAGGTGTGTATCCGGTCAGACCTGCGTGGTCGACCCGCCTGCAGCAGCAATCTTCTCCTTGGCGCTGCCGGAGAACGCGTGCGCGCTCACCTGCACCGCGACCGAGATCTCGCCGTCGCCGAGGACCTTGACCAGGTGACCCGCCCGTACGGCGCCCGCGGAGACCAGGTCGGCCACGCCCACCGAGCCGCCTTCAGGGAAGAGGGCGCTGAGCTTGTCCAGGTTGACGACCTGGTAATCGGTGCGGAACGGGTTCTTGAAGCCGCGCAGCTTCGGAGTCCGCATGTGCAGCGGCATCTGGCCACCCTCGAAGTTCTCGGGGATGTTGTTACGGGCGCCGGAGCCCTTGGTGCCTCGACCCGACGTCTTGCCCTTGGAGCCTTCACCACGGCCCAGACGGGTCTTGGCGGTCTTGGCTCCAGGAGCCGGCCTCAGGTGATGGACCTTGAGTGCCATGTCAGTCGACCTCCTCGACGGTGATCAGATGCCGCACCGTGGCGAGCATCCCTCGAACTTCGGGACGGTCCTCTTTGACCGACACATCGCCGACCCGCTTCAGGCCGAGCGTCCGCAGCGTGTCCCGCTGGTTCTGCTTGCCGCCGATGCCGGACTTGATCTGGCTTACCTTCAGGCGCGACATCAGGAGGTCACCTCCGCACGGGCACGGAGGATGGCCGCCGGCGTCACGTGCTCGACCGACCGGCCGCGACGCTTGGCCACAGCCTCCGGCTCCTCCAGGCTATGCAGTGCCTCCACCGTGGCGTGCACCACGTTGATGGCGTTGGTGGAGCCCAGGGACTTGGCCAGCACATCGTGCACGCCAGCGCACTCCAGCACCGCACGGGCGGAACCACCGGCGATCACACCGGTACCGGGTGACGCCGGGCGCAGCATGACCACGCCGGCAGCCTTCTCACCCTGGACGGGGTGCGGGATGGTGCCCTGGATCCGTGGCACCTTGAAGAAGGACTTCTTGGCCTCCTCGACACCCTTGGCGATCGCCGCAGGCACCTCCTTGGCCTTGCCGTACCCCACTCCTACGGTGCCGTCGCCGTCGCCCACCACCACAAGTGCGGTGAAGCTGAACCGACGTCCACCCTTGACCACCTTCGCGACGCGGTTGATCGCAACCACGCGCTCGATGTAGTTGCTCTTCTCCTGGGGACCGCCACGGCCACCGTCACGGCCACCGCCGCGGCGGTCGCCGCCGCCTGCGCCTGCGCCGCCACCAGTGCGGCGTTGGGTTCCACTCATCGGACTTCCCTACTCTCGTTCAAGGTGCTTGACAGCCTTGAGCCAATCAGCTCGTTCACGGTGCTCATCAGAATCCCAGGCCGCCGGCGCGCGCGCTGTCTGCCAGCGCTGCGATGCGACCGTGGTACTTGTGTCCGGCGCGGTCGAAGACCACGTTCTCGATCCCGGCAGCCTTGGCGCGAGTGGCGAGGGTCTCCCCCACCTGCTTGGCCTTGGCCGTCTTGTCGCCGGTGGCGCCGCGTACGTCCGCCTCCATGGTGGAGGCGTAGGCCAGCGTGACACCGCGAGTGTCGTCGATCACCTGGGCGAAGATGTGCTTGCTCGACTTGGAGATCACCAGGCGCGGCCGCTCCGTCTGCCCGAAGATCTTCTTGCGCCCACGCATCTGACGACGCAGCCGTGAGGCGGTCTTGCTCGCCGTCGTCTTCCGACGTACCAAAGAGATAGCCATCTCACTTACCAGCCTTTCCGACCTTGCGACGGATGTGCTCACCCGCGTATCGAACGCCCTTGCCCTTGTAGGGCTCCGGCTTGCGCAGCTTGCGAATGTTCGCAGCCACCTCGCCCACCTGCTGCTTGTCGATGCCCTGAACCGTGAACCGGGTCGGCGCTTCGACTGTGAAGGTGATGCCCTCCGGAGCCCGCACCGTGATGGTGTGGCTGTATCCGAGGGAGAACTCCAGCTCCGTCGGCCCCTTGGCGAGGACGCGGTAACCGACACCGACGATCTCGAGCCGCTTCAGGTAGCCCTCGGTGACGCCTGTCACCATGTTGGACACCAGGGTCCGGGTCAGCCCGTGCAGCGACTTGCTGTTGCGCTCGTCGTTGGGACGCTCGACCTGCAGCTCGCCGCTCTCGCTGCGGCCAATCGTGATCGGCTCGGCGACGTGGTGCTGCAGTGTGCCCTTGGGCCCCTTGACCTGAACCTCCTGGCCGTCGAGGGTGACCTCGACGCCGGACGGGACGGTGATCGGCAGCCTGCCAATGCGTGACATGTTGTGTCGTTCCTCTCTGCTCGCCCGTTACCAGACGTAGGCGAGTACTTCGCCACCGACGGAGTTGCGGTGAGCCTGACGGTCAGTCAGCAGGCCCTGGGACGTGGAGATGATCGCGATGCCCATACCGCCGAGGACCTTGGGCAGGCCCGTCGACTTGGCGTACACGCGCAGGCCTGGCTTGGAAACCCGGCGTACGCCAGCGATCGAACGCTCCCGGTTCTGGCCGTACTTGAGGGTGATCGCCAGCGTCTTGCCGACCTCGCCCTCGCCCGGCCCGTTGACCTCGTAGCCGGCGATGTAGCCCTCGGACGCAAGGATCTCGGCGATGCCGACCTTGATCTTGCTGTGCGGCATGACGGCCACGTCGTGGTACGCCTGGTTGGCGTTGCGCACCCGGGTCAGCATGTCTGCAATGGGATCTGTCATGGTCATGGCTGATTGAGCCTCTTTCTCACCGTGGTTTCCGCGGACGGACCTTCAGCGGGTTTGTTACTTCTGAGTTGACGTGTGGGGTGGGAGGTGAGTCTCACCAGGAAGACTTGGTGATGCCGGGGAGCTCGCCCTTGTGGGCCATCTCCCGGACGCAGATCCGGCAGAGGCCGAACTTGCGGAACACCGCGCGGGGGCGGCCGCAGCGCTGGCACCGGGTGTAGGCACGCACGGAGTGCTTGGGCGTACGGGCCTGCTTGACCCGGAGTGCTGTCTTTGCCATATCAGTTCTCCCTAGCTCAAATCTGCTGGAACGGGAAGCCGAGGTGCCGCAGCAGCGCCCGCCCCTCGTCGTCGTTCGTCGCGGACGTCACGAAGGTGATGTCCATGCCTCGGACCCGGTCGATCCGGTCCTGGTCGATCTCGTGGAACATGACCTGCTCGTTGAGACCGAAGGTGTAGTTCCCGCGGCCGTCGAACTGCTTCGGCGACAGACCACGGAAGTCGCGGATCCGGGGCAGCGCCAAGGTCAACAGCCGGTCGGCGAACTCCCACATCCGGTCGCCGCGCAAGGTCACGTGGCAGCCGATCGGCATGCCCTCGCGCAACTTGAACTGGGCGATGGACTTCCGGGCCCGGGTCACCTGCGGCTTCTGGCCGGTGATGGTGGTCAGGTCACGGATGGCTCCATCGATCAGCTTGGAGTCCCGAGCCGCCTCGCCGACGCCCATGTTGACCACGATCTTGACCAGTCCAGGCACCTGCATGATGTTGGGGTGCTTGAACTCGTCCCGGAGCGCGCCGGCGATCTCGTCGCGGTAGCGCTGCTTCAGTCTGGGCAGAGTCTTGGTCTCGCTGGTAGCGGAGGTCATCAGATTTCCTTTCCGGTCTTGGTGGCGATCCGGACGCTACGGAAGCCCTTGTACTCAGAGCCGTCCGGACGGCGCTTCGTCACCTCGACGCGGTTGTAGCCGACGCGAGTCACGACCTCGTCGCCGTCCTCGGTCTTGACGACCAGCTGGACGTTAGAGGCGTGGATCGGAGCCTCGGAGGAGACGATGCCGCCCTTGGTGGTCTGGCGACTCTGCGGCTGGGCCGACGTGTCACGCAGGTGCCGCTTGACGATGTTGACACCGGCGACGGTCACCTTGTGGCGCTCGGGGAAGACCGCGATCACCTCACCGATCACACCCTTGTCCTTGCCTGCGATGACCTTCACCCTGTCGCCCTTGACGACGTGGAGCTTTGGTGCAGATTTCTTGGCTGGCATGTCAGATCACCTCCGGGGCGAGCGAGATAATGCGCATGAACTTCTTCTCCCGCAGTTCCCGGCCGACCGGGCCGAAGATACGGGTACCACGCGGCTCGCCGTCGGCACGCAGGATGACGGCGGCGTTCTCGTCGAACTTGATGTAGGAACCGTCAGCGCGTCGGCGCTCCTTGACGGTACGGACTACGACGGCCTTGACGACTTCGCCCTTCTTGACGTTGCCACCGGGGATCGCGTCCTTCACGGTGGCGACGATGACGTCGCCGATGCCGGCGTAGCGGCGAACGGAGCCGCCGAGGACACGGATGCACAAGATCTCCTTGGCACCCGTGTTGTCGGCGACTTTCAGTCGCGACTCCTGCTGGATCATCTGATTTCTCCTGGTTGTCTCACTGGTTCCCTCGCGGGCCTGGTGAAACTCGACTACTACTCCGGGTCTGGGGCGAAGCCCCAGTGGGTGCACGGGGGCGGAGCCCCCGTGGGTGGGGGTGCACGGGGGTGGGGCCCCCGTGGGTGAACTACTTGGCCTTTTCGACGATCTGGATCAGACGCCAGCGCTTGGTGGCGCTCAGCGGCCGAGTCTCCATGATGACGACGCGGTCGCCGATGCCGGCGCTGTTCTCCTCGTCGTGAGCCTTCAGCTTGCTGGTCTGACGCAGCACCTTGCCGTAGAGCTTGTGCTTCACGCGGTCCTCGACAGCGACGACGACGGTCTTGTTCATCTTGTCGCTGACGACGTAGCCCTCGCGGACCTTGCGTCGGCCGCGGGTCGAGCTCTGCGCCGGGACTGCGGTGTTCTCGTTCTCGGTCTCACTCATGTTCATGCCTTCACTTCATCGGCAGCGGGGACTTCTTCGACATCGGGGTCCTCGACGATGCCGAGGTTGCGCTCCTGAAGCACCGTGTAGATCCGCGCGATGTCCTTGCGGACGGCGCGCAGGCGACCGTGCGACTCCAGCTGGCCGGTGGCGTTCTGGAAGCGCAGGTTGAACAGCTCTTCCTTCAGCTCGACGACCCTCGCGTTCAGCTCGGCGCGGGTCAGACCGCGCAGCTCACTTGCTGTTGCTGTCTTCGCCATCAGAACTCACCTTCTTCGCGCTTGATGAAGCGTGCCTTCATTGGCAGCTTGTGGATGGCCAGGCGCATCGCCTCACGAGCCACTTCCTCGGTCACACCGGAGAGCTCGAACAGAACCCGGCCGGGCTTGACGTTGGCGATCCACCATTCCGGGGAGCCCTTGCCAGAACCCATCCGGGTCTCAGCTGGCTTCTTGGTCAACGGGCGGTCGGGGTAGACGTTGATCCAGACCTTGCCGCCACGCTTGATGTGACGGGTCATGGCGATACGGGCGGACTCGATCTGACGGTTGGTCAGGTACGAGGCCTCCACCGCCTGGATGCCGTACTCGCCGAAGTTGAGCTGGGTCCCACCCTTGGCAGCGCCACTCCGGGTCGGGTGGTGCTGCTTGCGGAACTTCACACGACGAGGAATCAACATGGCTCAGGCCTCCTGTCCGGCGCTAGGGGTGACCGCTGCCGCGGTCTCGGATGCAGACACCCCAGCTGCCTCGGCCACGGGTGCGGTGCTGGTCTCCGCAGCGCCTTCCGCGCGGCGACGACCGCCGCGCTCCGGCCGGCCACCACGCTCGGCGCGCTCCGGCCGACCGCCGCGACCGCCCGGACGACGGTTGCCGCCGGCGGCGTTGCGGGCTGCCTTCTGCGTTGCCCGCTCGGCCCGGGTGCCGGTGACGTCACCCTTGTAGATCCAGACCTTCACACCGATGCGGCCGAAGTTCGTCCGAGCCTCGTAGAAGCCGTAGTCGATGTCGGCGCGCAGCGTGTGCAGCGGGACCCGACCCTCGCGGTAGAACTCAGAACGACTCATCTCAGCGCCACCCAGTCGGCCGGAGCACTGGATCCGGATGCCCTGGGCACCCGAGCGCATCGCGGTCTGCTGGGCCTTGCGCATGGCGCGCCGGAACGCGACCCGGGACCCGAGCTGCTCGGCCACACCTTGGGCCACCAGCTGGGCGTCGATCTCAGGGTTCTTGACCTCGAGGATGTTCAGCTGGACCTGCTTGCCGGTCAGCTTCTCCAAGTCACCACGGACGCGCTCTGCCTCGGCGCCGTTGCGGCCGATGACGATGCCAGGACGCGCGGTGTAGATGTCGACCCGGACCCGGTCCCGGGTCCGCTCGATCTCGACGCTGGAGATGCCGGCCCGCTCCAAGCCCTTGACCAGGAGCTTGCGGATCTTGACGTCCTCGCCGACGTAGGACGAGTAGAGCTTGTCGGCGTACCAACGGCTCCGGTGGTCGGTGCTGATACCGAGGCGGAAGCCGTACGGATTGATCTTCTGACCCATGCTCAGGCCTCCTTCACGGTGCTGGTGGTACGGGGTTCGACGACAACGGTGATGTGGCTGGACCGCTTCAGGATCCGGCTCGCGCTGCCCTTGGCGCGCGGACGGATCCGGCGCATGGTCATGCCTTCGTCGACGTAGGCCTGGGAGACGTACAGCTCCTCGGCACGCAGGTTGTGGGTGTTCTGGGCGTTCGCCGCAGCGCTCGCCACCACCTTGTAGACCGGGTCACTCGCTGCCTGAGGCGCGAACTTGAGCGTGACCAGGGCGTCGTTGACGTCCATGCCACGGACCATGTCGACGACGCGGCGGGCCTTGGTCGGTGAGACGCGGACCTGACGCGCAATGGCGTAGGACCCGGCGCGGTCACCGAGCAGGTTGGAGCGACGGCTCGGCCGTGCTTGTTCTGAAGTACTCATGTCGATTCCTCTCGCTACCGCCGCTCAGCGGCGGCGAGCCTTCCGGTCGTCCTTCACGTGTCCGCGGAAGGTACGCGTCGGAGCGAACTCGCCCAACTTGTGACCCACCATGGAGTCGGTCACGAAGACCGGGACGTGCTTGCGACCGTCGTGCACCGCGATGGTGTGTCCGATCATGTCGGGCACGATCATCGAGCGGCGCGACCAGGTCTTGATCACGGTCTTGGTTCCCTTGACGTTTTGAGCCTCGACCTTCTTGGCGAGGTGGTCATCAACGAAGGGACCCTTCTTCAGGCTGCGTGGCATGTTTCCTCAGGCTCCCGATCAACGCTTCTTGCTTGACTTACGACGGCGGATGATCTGACGATTGCTCGCCTTGTTCTTGTTACGCGTACGGCCCTCGGCCTGACCCCACGGCGAGACCGGGTGACGGCCACCGGAGGTCTTGCCCTCACCGCCACCATGGGGGTGGTCGATCGGGTTCATGGCTACACCGCGGACGGTTGGTCGCACACCCTTCCAGCGGTTGCGGCCGGCCTTGCCCCAGTTGATGTTGGACTGCTCGGCGTTGCCGACCTCACCCACTGTGGCGCGGCAGCGGATGTCGACCAGCCGCATCTCCCCCTACGGCATCCGAAGTGTCGCGCTCTTGCCCTCACGGGCGACAAGCTGCACCGAGGAGCCGGCCGGGCGGGCGATCTTGGCGCCGCCACCGGGCCGCAGCTCCACGGCGTGCACCGTGGTGCCGACAGGGATGTTGCGCAGCGGCAAGTTGTTTCCTGCCTTGATGTCGGCAGACTCACCGGCCTCGATGACCGAGCCTTGGCCCAGGCCGACCGGAGCAATGATGTAGCGCTTCTCGCCGTCGGCGTAGTGCAGCAAGGCGATCCGGGCGGTACGGTTTGGGTCGTACTCGATGTGGGCGACCTTGGCCGGCACGCCGTCCTTGTCGAAGCGACGGAAGTCGATCAGCCGGTAGGCCTGCTTGTGGCCACCACCGATGTGGCGGGTGGTGATCCGCCCGGTGTTGTTGCGGCCGCCGGTCTTGTTGTTGGGGACCAACAGCGACTTCTCCGGGGTGGACCGGGTGAGCTCGACGAAGTCGGCAACGCTGCTGCCGCGACGGCCAGGCGTTGTCGGCTTGTACTTACGGATACCCATTGAGGTCTTGTCCTTTACTCAGTCTTCGCGCGCTCAGGCGCCCGGGGCGGAGAAGATGTCGATGCGCTCGCCGTCGGCAACGGAGACGATCGCCCGCTTGGTGTCGGGGCGCTTGCCCCAGCCTGCGCGGGTACGCCGCTTCTTGCCCTGACGGTTGAGGGTGTTCACGCCGGTGACGTGCACCTTGAAGATCGCCTCCACAGCGATCTTGATCTCGGTCTTGTTGGCGTGCGGAGCGACGAGGAAGGTGTACTTGTTCTCATCGAGCAGACCGTAGCTCTTCTCGCTCACCACGGGGGCGATCAGCACGTCGCGGTGGTCGCGGATCTTCAATGCGTTGCTCACTTGGTCTGCTCCTCAGTCAGCTCGTCGTCCGTGATGGGGTCAGAGGGCTGTCCATCCGACAGGTTCGGGAGCTCCTCAGCGGGCAGCTCCTCGCTGGTCCCGTCGCTGACCGGCTCGTCGACGCCATTGGCTGGCGCGGCGAACTCCTCGTTCGTCGGCACGGTGTCGGCATCCTCGGTCGTCTGCTCGGAACCCTCAGCCTGGGCACCCTCGGGTTGGGCGGCCTGAGCCTGGGGAGCCTCAGCCTGGGGGATCTCAGCCTGGGAGGTCTCAGCGTCGGCGGTCTCAGCGCTGGCGGTCGCGGCGCCGGCGGTCTCAGCGCTGGCGGCGTGGGCTACCTCGCTTTCGCGAGCAGTGGCCTTCCCGGATTTGCCCGCCACCGGTCGAGCGATGAACGCCTCCAGCGCCGCGGCGGTGAAGACCACCTCGTCATTGACGAGCACGTCGTAGGTGTTCAGCTGGTCGACCGCCAGCGCGTGCACCGTTGCGGCGTTGCGCAGGCTCAGCCATGCGACGTCGTCGTCCCGCTCGAGCACGACCAGGACCTTCACGCTGTTGGTTGCAGCTGCCAGTGCGGTGAGCGCGGCCTTGGTAGACGGTGTGTCACCGGGAACCAGCTGGCTCAGCACGTGCACCCGGCCATCGCGTGCCCGGTCCGACAGCGCCCCGCGCAATGCGGCGGCGATCATCTTCTTCGGGGTGCGCTGGGCGTACCCGTGCGGGGTCGGCCCGTGCACCACGCCGCCGCCGACGTACTGCGGTGCGCGGATGGAGCCCTGACGAGCGCGGCCGGTGCCCTTCTGGCGGTACGGCTTGGCGCCACCACCGCGCACCTCGGCGCGCGTCTTGGTGGAGTGGGTACCTTGCCGGGCAGCAGCAAGCTGAGCCACGACCACCTGGTGGATCAAAGGGATGTTCGCGGTGACGTCGAACAGCTCGGCGGGGAGCTCGACCGAGCCCTGCTTGCCGCCCTGGCCGTCCAACACATCAACAGTTCGAGCCTCGCTCATGCCACGGCTCCTTTCTTTGCGGCGCTGCGCAGAACAACGAGACCACCCCGGGCGCCAGGAATGGCGCCCTTGATCAAGATGAGCCCGCGCTCTGCGTCCACTGCGTGCACAGTGAGGTTTTGAACGGTGACCCGCTCCACACCCATTCGACCGGCCATCTTCATACCTTTGAAGACCCGACCAGGGGTGGCGCAGCCGCCGATGGATCCAGGTGAACGGTGCTTACGGTGCACACCGTGGCTGGCGCGCAGGCCATGGAACCCGTGCCGCTTCATCACACCGGCAGTTCCCTTGCCCTTGCTGACGCCGGTCACGTCTAGGACCTCGGAGGCCTCGAACACATCGGCGCTGAGCTCCTGGCCGAGGGTGTACTCGGAGGCGTCCGTGGTGCGGATCTCAACGAGGTGCTTGCGGGGGGTGACGTCAGCCTTGGCGAAGTGTCCGCCGCTTGGCTTGGTGACCTTCTTGGCCTTGATGGCGCCGAAGCCGAGCTGGACGGCGTTGTAGCCGTCGGAGTCGGGGGTGCGGACCTGGGTCACCACACAGGGACCGGCTTGGATCACGGTTACGGGGACGACCCGGTTGTTCTCGTCCCACAGCTGGGTCATGCCGAGCTTGGTGCCCAGCAGTCCCTTCACTTTGCGTTCGCTCATGATTATCTGATCCCTCAGAGCTTGATTTCGATGTCGACACCCGCAGGCAGGTCGAGGCGCATGAGCGAGTCGACCGTCTTCGGCGTGGGGTCAATGATGTCGATCAGCCGTTTGTGCGTACGCATCTCGAAGTGCTCGCGGCTGTCCTTGTACTTGTGCGGAGAACGGATCACGCAGAACACGTTCTTCTCGGTCGGCAACGGCACCGGGCCGGCGACCCGGGCGCCCGTACGCGTCACCGTGTCGACGATCTTGCGCGCCGAGGAGTCGATGACCTCGTGGTCGTAGGCCTTAAGCCTGATGCGGATCTTTTGTCCCGCCACAGTTCGTCCTCTTCTCGTACTACCGGCTGATGTGTGCATTGCTCGACCCCCGTGGTCGGGCGTGTCGGGCCTGGAAGACACGCCACAGCCCTGAAACCTTCGCGCCAGGGAGGGTGCCCAACCCTTGAGGGGAGGGCGTTCGGGAGCCGCGCGGTGTGGTGGCCATTGTCAAAACGCGATCTGATCGACCGCATGGCGCACCCCAGCGACTCCGTCGGAGCAACCCGAAGATTCTGTCAGAGTCGCCCAAGCAGAGCAAATCGCAATCGAGCTGCCTGCGGGGGCAATCGGACAACTAGACAACAGTAGCGACCGCGGCCATGCACGTCGAATGCGCTGACCAACCGCTACTGGCCGGCCGGGGCGAACTGGCCTAAGCGTGCGACCTGTCAGGACACCGCCGACAGTAGAGAAATATCAGCGCAGCGCCTGCCTGATGCAAGCAATAACCCAGGTCGGATCGTCGGCGAGCTGCCGCCAGGTGAAGTTCAGCACCACATAACCCGCCAACACCAGCTCGTTGCGGCGGACCCGGTCATACTCGAAGGCCTGTCGGGTGCCGTGCGTCTCCCACCCGTCGATCTCCAGCACGAGCCGGCACCGTTCGAAGAGGACGTCGGCTATGTAGCCGACCTTTCCAACCTGCACCGCGACGTTGGTTCGCCAGCCCGATATTCCGGCTGCCCGCAGCAGCCGGTGCTGGAGCCGCTCCGCCTCCGACCACGGCTCGTCCCGCGAGTCGCGGAGCAACGCCGCGCGGGCGGGGTTACCGGTCCGACGCGGTTGCAGGTGGAAGGCCTGATGCATCTCAGCCAATGTTGCCGAACGGCTGCGGAGTGCCCGGTCGATCACGTCGCCTCCCGACATGTCTGCGGCGAGATCGACTGCGGTAAGAGCCGGTGCGGTGACCGCCATCCCGCGGTAGCACCGGACCAGCTCCGCCGGAATGCGACGGCATTCCACCTCGAAACCTCCCCGGCTGCGCTTGGACTGGCTCGGAAGCGCAAGCGTGACCCGGGTAACGGGAGTGTTGGCGCGGGAGTGGGTGATATCGATTGTCGGCGAGGGACAGTCGGGCCAGAACGTCAGCCTGGCTGCGGAGCGGCCGGTGAGCACCGCATCTGGTCCGGCCCAGGCAAGCGCCGCCCGCATCTGGACGTAGCGGTCCTCGACCTCCCGGGCAGCGCAGTAGATGCCCGGCAGCAGAGCCACCAAGACGCCGTTTCGCAGCAGCCGGTCCACCGATCCAGCGATGTCGCGATGCTGTCGGCGGTCGAGGATCCCACCGTGGGCGCGGAGCCGCAGCTCGATCTCGTTCATAGCCGGGACTCTCCGCGCGGCGGAGGCGACCGAGCGAGGACCGGGCAGATCTGTGAGGCCGCTGACCGATCGCTGCTCAACTGTGGATAGGAGTCAGCACCCGCCTCAGCACCGACGAGTCACCTGCAGCGGTAGGCAGATATCAGCGGCAGAGTGGTCGGTCACTCACGGCGGCGGGTCGCCGACGACGAACCGTGCCAGCTTCTCCGGGTTGCGGACCAGGAACAGCTCGGTCACCACACTCCCGTCGATGCCCAGCAGGCCGAGTGTGTCCGGGACACCGTCCACCAGCGCGACAATCGCGGCCTGTCCGTTGGCCGTCGTCAGCTGGAACGAGGGCTTCGTTCCAGAGGTGCTGAGCGCTTCCGCCTTGGACACCACGCCGATGAGGAAGCGAATGATCTTGTCCGCACCCACGATCGGTCGCAGCGCCGCCTGCCGTAGCCCGCCGCCGTCGGTGGTCAGCACGGCGTCGGGGGCCAGCATGGTGAGCAGCGACTGGATCGAGCCCCCCTGGACCGCAGCCAGGAACTTTTCGGTGACGGCCTGGTGGGTACGGCCGTCCACCGGACGCTGCGGTGTGCGGGCCTGCACGTGGGACCGCGCCCGATGAGCTAGCTGCCGCACTGCTTCCTCGGATCGGCCCAACGTCTCCGCGACCTCGCTGAACGGCACGTCGAACACCTCCCTGAGCACGAACACTGCCCGCTCCAACGGCGACAGGCTGGACAGAACCACCAGCATCGCCATCGATACTGAGTCAGCCAGCTCGGCAGCATCCCCCGGGTCGCTGCCGCCTCCTGCAGCGAGCGGTCCCGACCAGGGCTCGGGGAGCCAGGGACCGACGTAGGTCTCCCGCCGGCGCTGCTGTTCCCGGACGCGGTTCAGCGCCAGCCGGGTGGTGATCCGGAGCAGGTACGCCCGCGGCTCCCGCACCTCAGCCAGCTCGACCTGGGACCACCGCAACCAGGCTTCCTGGACCACGTCCTCGGCGTCGCTGACGCTGGACAGCACCCGGTAGGCCGCGCCGACCAGCGCCGGCCGGTGAGCCACGAACAGCTCGGCGTGCCGGGAGATGGCACTGGGCGTGGCCTCCGGCATCAGTCCGCTCGACCTGCTGTGGGTTGGAGCGTCGCGCTCGCCTCGCTCCGCTGCTCCGACTCCGCCGACCCGCCAGCCGACCTCAGCTCGCAGGAATCCTTGAACCCCTGACTTGTCAGCCCTAGCGCCGAGTTGAGCCGGGACCGCTGGTTCTCCAGCGCCACCATCGCGGTCAGCTCGACCAGCTCGGCGACGCTCATGTCCTGCAGCAGCCGAGCGACCATCTCGTCGGTCACCGCCAGTGGTGTCTGCGTCATGGCGACCGCGTAGCCGATCACCGCCCGCTCGGTGTCGGTGTAGACGTCGGACGTCTGCCAGGTGTTGATCTCGCGAAGCTTGTTCTCTGGCACTCCTTGATGGTGATACTCCCAGTAGCCGAAGTCCATGCACCAGCTGCATTCGATCTGGGCTGCCGCGGCCATCACTGCGAGCGCCTTGTGGGTGGGGTTCGCCATATTCCATCGCGCCGCCTTCGCCTCGTTGCTCACCATTGCTCGGAGCACCTGCGGCTGGTGCAACGCCGCCAGGCCCGGCTCCAGCACCTTGCCGTACCTCCGCCTGCTGTAGAACTCCAACAGGCGGACCTTCACTGTCCGGCGGTGCTCCAACGGGATACGAGCCATGTCATTCTCCTCAGGGTTGCAGGGTGTTGCACTGCAGACACCGCCCGGCTCAGATCTGTGACATGACCTGACCGGCCCGTCCGACGCGGCCTCTAGGCTGGCGGCATGACGCTGTCCCCCGGGGTCGCGGCCGGTCACCCCAGCACGGCAGCCGCGGGAGCCGACATTCTGGCTCGCGGCGGCACAGCGGCCGATGCTGCCGTGGCCATGATCGGAGTCAGCTGCGCGGCGGAGACGATCTTCACCGGCCTCGGTGGCGGTGGGTTCGCTACGTACTACGACGCTGCTCAGGGGGAGACCACGTGTGTCGACTTCTTTGTCAGCGTGCCAGGGGTCGGTGGGCGGGCGCCGGGACCAGGACTGCCGATCGAGGTGACCTTCGTCGGCCAGGCGCTCCCGTACGACATCGGTTCGGCGACGGTGGCCGTACCGGGTGTCCCGGCCGGCGCACGGCACCTGTGGCAACGGTGGGGCAGGTTGGACTGGGCGGAGGTGATGGCGCCCGGACTTGCGGCCTCCTACGGCACCCCGTTCCCCGCTGCGCACGCCGCCGTGCTGCCCAGCCTCGCCTCAGCCATGTGCGTAGGCGATGGCGCCGCTGTCTACCGTCGACCGGACGGGAAGCTCCTCACCGCTGGCGACCCGCTTCGACACCCCGATCATCACCGAGCGTTCGAGCTGTTCACCGAAGACCCTGACGCCTTCTACACCGGCGAGTTCGCCCAAGCCATGGTGGATGCGGTCGCCGACAGTGGAGCTCTGGACCTGGTTGACCTGGCGGCTTATCGGGTCATCGAGGCTGAGCCACGGACCGTCGACGTCCTCGGTTGTTCGGTGGCCGCACGCGGAGATGATCTTGATGATCTGCTCGGCACCCTGGCCCGGGTGGCGCCCGCAGTCTTGGGCGACCCCACGGTGGACCGGGCTGCAGCCTTGGCATTGGTGCAGGCGCTGCGCGGCCCACAGCGGCGTACCGAAACCACCAACGTCGTGGCAGTCGACCGAGAGGGCAACGGCTGCGCCGTGACCACCAGCCTCGGACTGGGCTCTGGCGTCTGGGTGCCAGGCTTCGGGGTTCATCTCAACTCGATGTTGGGCGAGGGGGAGCTGGTCCGGGCGCTGCTCCCTGCTGGGTCCCGGATGGGTTCCATGATGTCGCCGCTGGTGGTGCTCGACTCCCGCCGCGAGCTTGTCCTGGTTGCCGGCGCGGCGGGCGGGAGCCGGATCCGCCCCGCGCTCGTGCAGGTCATCCTCCGGGTACTGGCCGGGGGGCATCCACAAGCAGCCATCGACGCTCCCCGGCTGAACGCCCTCCCTGGTGTCGTGCGAGTCGAACCCGGCTTCGCCGACGAGGTGCTGGATGCGTTGCGGGCAGCGGGGAACACGGTGGCGGTGGCGGCCCGGCAGGACCCGTACTTTGGTGGCGTCTCGGCCATCGGAGACGCCGGCGGTGGTGCTGACCCACGTCGCAGCGGCGAG
>CADCUO010000032.1 GCA_902805915.1 uncultured Propionibacteriaceae bacterium
GAGGAACTCGGTCTGGGGTGCCTGCTTGATGTCACCGCCGGACACCAGGGGCCACACCGAGCGCAGCAACGTACGGCAGATGTCGGCCTTCTCCGGGACTGGCCGAGACCGCAGGCTGGTGGCGAACACCCGCCCCCGCTTGGTCAGCAGCATGCCGAGATCCAGCGTCGCCTTGCGCCCCCCTTGCAGGCCGATCACCACCAGGCGACCGTCGACGGCCAGCAGCTCCACATGCGCCTGGAGGTACTTCGCGCCCATGTTGTCCAAGATGACGTCAGCGCCGTGTCCGTCGGAGAACGTCGTAATGGTAGAAACCCAGTCGTCGGCATAGGAGATGGCCAGATCAGCGCCGATCGAGGTGCAATAGTCGAGCTTGGGCTGCGATCCGGCGGTTGCGACCACTGTGGCCCCCAGTGCCTTCGCGTACTGGATGGCGAACGACCCGATCCCTCCAGCGCCGCCGTGCACCAGGAAGATCTCCCCGTCGACCAGGGCTGCGAGGCGTACGTTGGAAGCCACGGTGGCCGCCACCTCCACCAGCCCCGCCGCAGTGACCAGGTCGATGTCATCCGGAGGGGGCAACACCTGTTCAGCGGGAACTGCCACATACTCGGCGTACCCGCCGCCGACCAGCAGAGCCACACACAAATCCCCGACCTGCCAGCCGGTGACCCCGGCGCCGATGTCGGCTACCTCACCGGAGCATTCCAGCCCGAGAATCGGACTCGCGCCCGGCGGTGGCGGATAGTGGCCCTGTCGCTGCAGCAGGTCGGCCCGGTTAACCCCGGCCGCTCGGACCTTGATCAGGAGCTTGCCGGGTCCGGGGGTTGGCGTCTCCATCTCGGTGAGCTGCAGTACGTCCGGACCTCCCGGCTCGGACACGGTGATGGCTCGCATGGCCTCAGCGTGCCACAGCGGCGCCCGGTGAGTCGGCTAGGATCTTGATGCCCGGAGCCGGTCCGGGATGGCGAGGTCGCATAGTGGACTAGTGCAGGCGCCTTGAAAGCGCCCGAGCGGCTCAAACCGCTCCGTGGGTTCGAATCCCACCCTCGCCGCTTACTTCTGGGTAGGTTCCTGCGGGAGGTATTATTCGTGACCGCCATGGAGGAGCTGAACCGGGCCGCTGAGGTTGCACCGAAGCGCGCTGGCTGGCTTGCCGGTCTGAGACCCTGGCGTCGCCGTGAGCCGATGTTTCGGCATCCGGCTCAGGTCATTGCCACGGCTTTCGCTACGGCGATCCTTGTCGGGGCGGTTCTGTTGATGCTGCCCGTCTCCCGTGCCGGAGAAGGCGGGGCGCCGTTCGTCACAGCGCTGTTCACCTCTGCGAGCGCGATCTGTGTGACCGGGCTGGCGACGGTGGATACGCCGAACTACTGGACTGTCTTCGGTCAGGTAGTGATCCTCAGTCTCTTCCAGATCGGCGGCTTCGGCATCATGTCGGCGGCTTCGCTGGTGGGCCTGCTGGTGTCGCGGCGGATGGGTTTGAGATCACGGCTGACCACCGCTGCTGAGACCAGGAGCGTCGGCATGAGCGACATTCGCGGGGTCCTCATCCGGGTGGTCGCGGTGATGGTGATCTTCGAGTCGATCACCGCGGTGCTGCTCACCGCGCGGCTGGTGAGCGGCTACGGCGAGCCGCTCGGTCGGGCTACCTACCTGGGTGTTTTCCATGCGGTGTCGGCGTTCAACAATGCCGGCTTTGCCCTGTACAGCGACAGCCTGGTGCGCTTCGTCGCTGATCCGTGGATCTGTATGCCCATTGCCTTGGCAGTGATCGCCGGCGGGCTTGGCTTCCCCGTACTCCTGGAACTGCGGCGACAGTTCCTGCACCCTCGTCGCTGGTCACTGCACAGCAAGTTGACGATCTCGATGAGCGTCCTGCTGCTGGTCTGTGGAACTGCCCTTGTCACCGCTGGGGAATGGGACAACCCGAGCACGCTCGGCAAGCTCGACGCCGGTGGGCGGCTGCTCGCCGGTTTCTTCCACGGAGTCATGCCTCGGTCGGGTGGGTTCAACACGATTGACGTCGGGGCGATGGAGTCAGGGACCCAACTGGGAACCGTCGTGTTGATGTTCATCGGCGGCGGTTCGGCGAGTACGGCCGGCGGCATCAAGGTCACCACCTTCGTCATCCTCTTCTTCGCCATCTACGCCGAGGTACGGGGCGACGCGCACGTGAACGCGTTCGACCGCCGTCTCGACCCCCGCAGTCTGCGCCAGGCACTTGCAGTGGCCCTGATCTCCGTAGCGGTGGTCGTGTTCTCCACCTTCATCCTGCTGGAGATGACCGACCACGAGCTCGGGGTTGTGCTCTTCGAAGTCACCTCGGCCTTCGCTACGGTGGGCCTCTCGACCGGAATCACGCCGACGCTGCCGGAGCAGGCACAGCTGCTGTTGGTCGGGCTGATGTTCATCGGCCGTCTCGGGCCCGTCACCTTGGTGTCTGCCCTCGCGTTGCGCGAACGGCAGCGCCTGTACCAGCTTCCGGAAGGGCGGCCGATCATTGGCTAGGAACAGAGAACGCAACAGCAACGCGGTTGTCGTCATCGGGCTTGGCCGATTCGGGAAGTCCCTGGCCCTAGAGCTGGTGGAGAGCGGGGTGGAAGTGCTCGGCATCGACGGCGACCACCGTGTTGTGCAGGGTCTGGCTGGACGCCTCACGCACGTCGTCGAGGCTGATGCCACCGACGAGGGCGCGATGCGACAGCTGTCGGTGGACGAGTTCGACCGAGCGGTGATCGGGATCGGCAACGACCTGGAGGCCAGCATCCTCACTGCCTCAGTCCTGCTGACCTTAGGTGTACCCAACGTCTGGGCCAAGGCCATCAGCCACTCCCACGCCAGGATCCTGGCTCAGATCGGTGTGCACCACGTCGTCCGGCCGGAGCATGACATGGGAAAGCGAGTCGCGCACCTCGTTGCCGGGCGGATGCTGGACTACATCGAGCTCGACGACGGCTACGCCATCGCCAAGACCAAGGCTCCGCATGGTCTGTTCAACCAGCCACTTGGAGTGTCACGGCCCCGCAGCAACTTCGGCGTCACTGTCGTCGGGGTCAAGCGAAGCGGTGAGCCGATCACCTACGCCACCCCGGACACCGTGGTACAGGATGGGGACCTGCTCGTCGTTGCAGGGCCGCGGGAGAAGGTGGAGAACTTCTGCGAGCGGCAGTGACCCGTAGTTCGTCCGACCCGTCGTAGATCTGACCCGCAGTAGGTAGGGTGCTGCCGGTGAGTGAGACACCGGACCGGCGCCAAAGCTATGTCCTGCGACCGCGTCCACCGGTCCGAGCACTGGCCATCGCATCGTTGGCAGCGTTGGTCGGTGCAGTGCTGACAGTGGTCGCCGCGGCCCTGGGGCTGCCGGGAGCCGTTCTCGTCCTCGGAGCTGTGGTGCTGGGAGTGGCGCTGGCACTCGCGGTAGCCAGTCTGGTGCTGACCGCCCGACTTAGAAGCACGATCTCACTCGACCCGACCGGTCTCAAGCTCAGCCGGGGGCCCCAGCGCGTCGACCTGGTCTGGGGCGACATCTCGGCCGTCGATCTCACCGGCGACTCAATCGTGTTGCGAACTAGAGATGACGGGCGGACGGAGGTTCCGAATCCACGGGGGACCTCCGACCCGGTCGTCTCCAGCATGTTGAACGCCATTCGGGCAGCGCTGGACGCCGACCGCGGGTACGAGAACTTCCCACGAGACAGAAGCTGACCCTCTACGAGGAGCGGGGCCTGGTCAGCGCGGTGGCCTCGCCGTCGCCGCCACTCTCGGGTTCCAGGCGCAGGAGTCGGTGACGTCCTCACTTTCGGTGTCTCGGTCCTTCGTCTGCCGAGCCGTGGGCGTGCTCTTGGACGATGTGCTCGACGTTGAAGGCGTCGGCTCGGGCCTAACCTTCTTGGTCTCACCGAGCGCCGTCCTGACCCGTTCACGCATCTGCGGGAAGTTGGGTCGCGGGCTCGAGAACCCGGAAACCCCGTGCTTGAACACGATGCTTCGGACGTTGCCGTCCTTCACCCGCATGCTGAGGTCGACCATCATCGGCAGCACCTCCTGCGGCATGTCTGTGGTGACGATGTTCTTCCCAGCCTTGGCGATGGCCTCATAGCGAGCCAGCAGGTTGGCGGGGTTCGCCTGCTTGATGATGGCGTCGATCACGCAGCGCTGCCGGTCCATCCGCTCGAAGTCGGTGGACCCGTAGCGGCCGCGCGCGTACCAGAGCGCCTTGTCTCCGCCGAGTTTCTGGTTAGGGCCGGGCTTCAGATAGTCCCCCGGCGGAATGCCGCGATCGGTGTCGCCGCCGATCGGGATGTAGGTGTTCACGTTGACCGTGATCCCTCCGAGAGCGTTGATCATGGTCTTGAAGCCGGCGAGGTTGATCAGCACGTAGTAGTCGACCTTGAGTCCTAGGGCTGCGCCGACGGACAGCTTCAACGCATCGGCGCCCAGGTTGTCGGTCTGGCCAAGTACGTCCTTGGGCACCGTTCGGGGCACGTTGTCGTACATCGCGTTCAAGAAGAACTCAGGGTTGTCGCCGTTGCCGTTGGTGAACCCGTTCGGGTAGTACCTGCGCAGCGGCGAGCTGGGCGGGAACGGCATCCGGCCGGTGTTGCGCGGCAGGCTGAACAGGGTGGTGTCGCCGCTCGCGGTGTCGATGCTGGCGAGGATCACCGTATCTGTACGCGTGCCCGTTCGGTTCGGTCCGGCGTCGCCGCCCAGGAGCAGTACGTTCAACCGCGGCATGTCCTTCCACGGGTCGACGGGCTGTCCTTGCTCGTTGGTGCCGCCGAGGGTCGGGCGGGTGGCGCTTCTGGTGTCGTCTTGGCGCTTGAAGACCTTGTTCACCAGACCGGCCTGGTCGAAGCTGTAGCGTGCAGCGACAGCCATCGGAGCCGCGACGGCGAAGCTCAACAGTCCAACCAGGATTCCGCCGGCGACCCGCTGGGCCCGCGTGGGAGTGCCGCGCAGCGACAGGTGAGTAGCTACCACCACCCCGACCCAGGCGAGCCCGACCAGCGCAAGCACCACAGTGGCTTTCTGCAGCACCGATGGCCGGACCGCGGCCGAGGCCAGGCTCTGGAAGTCGACGACATAGAAGACGCCGACCGTCACCAGGGTGGTGACAAAGATCCCCAGCACCACTCCGCCGATCAGCCGGCGGCGGGCGGCGATCAGCCCGAGGCCCGGAAGCAGGGTACCGAGGACGGTGTAGATGACGGTACGCCGGAAGTCGTCTCGCGGCTGCAGCCGACGCCTGCCGGCGGGACCGGCACCGCCGATGCGGTCCGAGTCCGGCTGCTCCGATTCGTCTGGCACTACCCCACCCTCCACGTTGTGCCCCCGCACCCCGATCGACCCAACTGTACGTGGGGGTTACCAGAAGGGCTCAGGGACCGGTGGAGGGCGAATCGGCCCGCTTTGCCTCGCGTACCGAAGCCTTAGTAGTCTTGCCCAGCGTTCCGACATCGTCGGACAGCATTTGGAGGCGTCGCCTAGTCCGGTCTATGGCGCCCGCCTGCTAAGCGGGTTGAGGGTTCATCCCCTCTCGCGGGTTCAAATCCCGCCGCCTCCGCTCTCACCAGGGCAGACGCCGCCCCAGCCCCCAAGGCTCGGGCGGCGTTGCAGGCTCTGGCCTCATCCCCGCGGTATGAAGAGGCTTCGTTGGCTCATCGGACCAGTGTCCGGTTGAATGTTAGGGGTGACGGATACGCCGACCATCCTCCTTCTGCACGGGGTGCAGGCCAGCCAGCTGACCTGGTGGCGGCTCAAGCAGGACCTGCAGGACCTGGGGTGGAAGGTTCATACGGTCGACCTTCTGGGTCACGGGTCCAGGAACGCTGCCGGTCCCGGCGACCTCACCGTCGAGGGTCTTGCTCGCGACGTCCTTTCCCAAGGTCCCGGGCCCGTCAACGTCCTGGCGGGCCACTCGCTCGGATCGGTGGTCGGCCTGACCGTCGCCAGCCTCGAGCCCGACTACTGCGACCGGGTGGTCGTCGAGGATCCGCCGGCCATCTCCCGTACGCCGATGGAGCACGACATTGTCGGCAACATGGAAGAGACCATCCGAGCCACTCGGGCCGATCCGGCGGGCACCTTCCAGGCGCTGCTCCAGGAGAACCCGGTCTGGTCCTATCAGGATGCGGTGAACTCGCTCCAGAACCGGCTGAATCTAGACGTGGAACGGGTTGTCCGATTCCTGCGGAGCGCCTGGTGGGATGTCGAGGATCTCGTCGAGCGGTGTCCGGTGCCGGTGTCGCTGCTGGCCGCGACCCAAGGCTCGACGCTGGTTGAACCGGCCCGGTCGGCCCTGATGAGCCGGCTGCCCGCCGAGCACGTTGCCCTGATCGACAGCGGCCACACGATCCATCGCGAGCGGCCCGGGCTGTGGCTCCACCACGTCCTGCGCTTCGCCGAGGCGGCCTGACCAAATGGTCGTAGGCATCTCCGCCCCTACTAGCGTTTACGTGACAGACCTCTCAGGAAGGCATCCATGCGTCAGATAGTGCACACCGACCACGCCCCTCAGCCGGGCGGCAGCTATTCCCAGGGGATGGCGACCGAAAACCTGTTCTTCAGTGCCGGCATGGGTCCTGCCGACCCGACCACCGGCGAGACGGTGGGTACCACCATCGAAGAGCAGACAGCTCAGGTGCTCGACAACCTCCAAGCAGTGCTGGCCGCCGACGGGTTGACCCTCGCCGACGTCGTGAAGGTCACCACCCACCTGCAGGAGCTGAAGCGGGACTTCGCTGGATACGACTCGGTTTACCGGGCCCGGATGGTCGAGCCGTACCCGGTTCGTACCACGGTAGGGTCACAGCTGATGGACATCCTGGTCGAGATCGACGTCGTCGCCGTGCGACATCAGGCAGACTGACCCGCTCATCGTGTTGGAACCGGCGCCCGATGCTCGGCTTGCCAAATTGGAGGCGTTCCTGGCCGCGCAGGGCCGCGAGTGCCTGGACTGGCGCTACAAAGGGTTCGGCTCATTGCCCACGACGCCCACCATCGACCAGGTCCGCCAGCACGGCGTTGCGCTGTTCGACCTGGGCACCCCGATGATGACCATCGACATCTCAGCGGTCGCCGACAACCTGGTGGCCATGTCGACCTGGTGCTCCGAGCGGGGGCTCAGCCTCGCCCCACACGGCAAGACGACGATGGCGCCGATCCTGTGGTTAGGCCAGCTGATGGCAGGCTGCACCGCCATCACCGTCGCCAACGGCAGCCAGCTGCGAGCCGCGCGGGCCTTCGGGGTGCCCGACATCCAGCTCGCCAACGAGCTGGTGGGTTCCGCGGACGTCGCCTGGGTGGCCGCCGAGTTGGCCGCAGACCCCGAGTTCGGCTTTCTGTGCTGGGTGGACTCGGTTGCGGCCGTCGAGCGGATGGCACGCGCCGTCACGACAGCTGGTGCACCTATCCCGGTCTGTGTGGAGGTCGGTGCCGCCGCCGGCCGTACCGGTGCCCGGACCGTGGCCGAGGCCCTCACCGTTGCGGCGGCGGTACGGGCCGAGCCGAATCTCGTACTGGCCGGGGTTTCCGGCTACGAAGGTGCGGTGGCTACTGCTGGGATCGACCCCGCAGGTTTGCAGGCAGTGGATGCATTCCTTGAGCTGATGTTGTCGGTGCACCGGCGGCTGGACGGGCAGTACCAGACCGATCGGGTCACCGTGACCGCCGGCGGTAGCGCCTACTTCGACCGGGTAGCCGCTGTGCTGGGCCCGCTCGTCGGCACCGGAACGCAGCCGGTCGACGTGGTGCTCCGCTCCGGCGCGTACGTGGTGCACGACGACATTCACTACCGCGACATCACCCCGAGTACCCGGTCCGCCGGGCCGCAGCTGCGCTCGGCGATCCACGTCTGGGCCGGGGTGCTGTCTCGACCCGAACCTGACCTAGTGATCATCGACGCCGGTCGGCGGGACCTGCCGTTCGACCTCGACCTGCCGGTGGTGCTGGCGGCGCACCGGCACGGGATGGAGTCCTGGCTGCCCATCGGTCCCGCGCAGGTGACCGCGCTCAACGACCAGCACGGTTTCGTCCGGATCGACCCCGGCAGCCCGGTGCAGGTGGGCGACGTCGTCAAGCTCGGCCTGTCCCATCCCTGTACTGCCTTCGACAAGTGGCGGGCCATCGCAATGGTCGACTCCGCCGACGATCCCGATCCGTGGGTCACCGATGTCGCGCTCACCTACTTCTAGCCGGTCTGGCGGGCCGGCTCGCACCGTGCTCCGCGGCGGCAGCGTGGTGCTCCCAGGTACGCCGCCAGGACGCGCCGACCTGGCGTTCAGCTCCGGCGTCGTCGTTGCGCTGGGTTCCTTCGATGCCGAACCAGACGATGTGGTGGTCGACTGCACCGGCCGGCTGGTGCTGCCTGGACTGATCGACGCCCACAGCCACGCCGACGGCCAGGTGTTTGACGACGAGGTCGCGTACGCGCTGCTGCGTCAGGGGGTCACCACAGTGATCGCCGGACAAGATGGCGTCTCCTTCGCCCCCGGCAACGGGGTCTTCGCGAGCCGCTACTTCGCAGCCATCAACGGCTCCCATCCCAGCTATCGCGGATCGTCGGTGGCTGACCTGCTGGCCACGTACGACAATGCAACCCCCATCAATGTCGGCTATCTGGTCCCCGCGGGCACCGTCCGGGAGATGGTGATCGGGCTCCGCGCCGCGCCACCAACCGCCGGTGAACTCATGGCCATGCAGCAGGCTGTGGCCGATGGGATGGCCGACGGGGCGCTCGGCCTGTCCACCGGGCTGGACTACGTCCCAGGCCTATTTGCGGATGCCATTGAGATCGCCGCGCTCTGCCGACCGGTGGCGGAGGCGGGTGGTGTCCATGTCACCCATATGCGCGGCGGGTACGAGGAGAACTCGGCCGCGGGTGTCGATGAGGTGGTCGACATCTGCGCCCGCGCCAGGGTTCGGGGGCACATCTCCCACTTCCACGCTCGCGCAGAGCTGGTTCTCGGGCTGGTGGAGCGAGCCAACACCAGGGTCGATCTCACCTTCGACTCCTACCCCTATTCCCGCGGCTGCTCGTTGCTGGGCATGTTCCTGCTGCCGCCGAACCTGGTCCGCCAGGGTCTTGAGGTGTGCGCTCGGCAGCTGCTGGACCCAGCCGTACGGCGGGCGGTGGCCGCCAGCTGGGTGCCCACGCTGCAGGCTCGAGCAGACATGGGTGCCGCGTGGGCGGACAACGTACGGTTCGCCCACATCGCCGCGCCCGGGTTCGCCTGGGCTCACGGACTGTCGCTGGCGGAGGCCGCGAGTGCTGCCGACACCACCGCCGGCGAGTTCGGCCTGCAGGTACTCGCCGAGTCAGGCTTGGAGGTCAGCGTGGTGATGGCCACGCCGGTGGAACGGACCGACGACCAGCTGGCCGCCCACCTTCGCCATCCCCGCCACCTGGGTGGGTCGGACGGCATCTTTGTCGGGCGGTCGCCGCATCCGCGCGGCTGGGGTGCCTTCGGCCGGTACCTGGATGTCTTCGTGGCTCGTGGCGACCTCAGCTGGACCGACTGCGTCGACCGCTTCAGTGCCGCACCGGCTCGCCGGTTCGCGCTCGGCGGCCGCGGTTCGCTGCAGCCCGGCTCCTTCGCTGACGTAATCGTGGTCGACCCGGACCGGATCCGCGTCCGCGCCTCGTACGAGGAACCGCGGCAGCCGATGGAAGGGATCGATGACGTCTGGGTGAACGGCGTTAACGTCATCGCGGATGGCCGGCTGGTGGACCGTACGGCAGGACTCGGGCTCCGCCGCTCCACGAGCAGCCAGCCCATCGGCTGAGACCGAGCGTCTGAGATATCGTGCAACAGATCGAGAGGAATGACATGACCAAGATCATCGGCGCCGAGATCGTTGACGTCCGCTTCCCGACCTCGCTGGAGCTGGATGGATCCGATGCTGTCAACGTGGACCCCGACTACTCCGCCGCGTACCTGAGGCTGGTCACCGATGAGGGCCCGGACGGCTACGGGCTGGTGTTCACCGCCGGCCGCGGCAACGAGGTAGTGGTAGCGGCGATCCAGTCAGCTGTGGACCTGCTTCCCGATGAGGAGGTGGAGACGCTCCTCGGCCATCTCGGCCAGGTCTCCAAGGCGTTGGTGCATGACTCCCAGTTCCGGTGGATCGGTCCGGAGAAGGGGGCGGCCCACATGGCTGCCGGCGCGGTCCTGAATGCGCTGTGGGACCTCAAAGCCAAGCAGGCTGGCCTGCCGTTGTGGGAGCTGCTGGCCCGGATGTCACCTGAAGAGCTGGTTGAGGTCGTCGACTTCACCCACCTGCGGGACGCCATCACCGAGGCTGAGGCGCTGGAGATCTTCACTCGCGGCCAGGACGGCAAGGAGGAGCGGATCGCCGCGCTGAAGCAGCACGGCTACGCCGCCTACACCACGTCGGCCGGCTGGCTGGGTTACAGCGACGACAAGATGGTGCGGCTGGCCAAGGAAGCAGTGGCGGACGGCTTCACGCTGATCAAGCTCAAGGTCGGGGCGAGCGTCGACGACGACGTTCGGCGGATGCGGCTGGCCCGGGAAGCCGTCGGGCCGGACATCAAGATCGCCATCGACGCCAACCAGATCTGGGAGGTGCACGAGGCGTCGGCGTGGATCAACGCGCTCGGTCATGACGTGTACTGGGTGGAGGAGCCCACCAGCCCCGACGACGTGCTCGGCCACGCGCGGATTCGGCGAGAGATCTCACCCGTACGGGTGGCCACCGGCGAGGCCGTGCAGAACCGCATCATCTTCAAGCAGCTGCTGCAGGCTGAGGCCCTCGACTTCATGCAGATCGACTCCACCCGCGTCGCCGGCCCGAACGAGAACATCGCCAACCTGCTGCTTGCGGCGAAGTTCGGCATCCCGGTCTGCCCGCACGCCGGGGGTGTGGGGCTGTGCGAACTGGTGGTCCACTTCTCGTTCTTCGACTTCGCCGTTGTCTCCACCGCACTGGAGAACCGGGTGATCGAGTTCGTCGACCACCTGCACGAGCACTTCGTTGCTCCGGTCACTGTGGTGAACGGTCGCTACCAGGCGCCCGGCGCGCCCGGCAACGGCGCCGAGATGTACGCCGACTCGGTGTCACGGTGGACCTATCCGGCCGGTGCTGGATGGGAGGAGCTCCGGTCGTCCGGTCGTATCACGGCTATCGCGAGCGACTGAGCCTGGCCCTACTCTGCTTCACCATGCTCCAGGATGAAAGCGAGCAGCTCGGGCAAGGAAGCGGTTGCTAGCGCGATAGTGGTATCGGCCGCTCCGTAGTAGAGCCGAATCTCGTCGCTGCCGGGAGGTCGCGTCAGCCCGCAAGGGAAGACGACTCCAGGCACGTCGCCGACTAGCTCATAGGGCTCACTCGGGCCAAGCACCCACTCCGCGCAGCGCTTCAGCACCCGGCTGGGATCGTCGAGATCAAGCAGTGCCAGCCCGGCTCGATACAGCGCCCCAGCGACTGTCTGCCGTACGCCGTGGTAGATGAGCAGCCACCCCTCGGACGTCTCCATCGGCGGCGGACCGATCCCGATCCGCGCAGAGTCCCACCAGCCGCCCGGACGTGCGGACATCACCGGCTCCGGTGCGCTCCAGCTGTGCAGGTCCTTCGAGCGGGAGAGCCAGATGTCGGCTCGCGCCGTCAGGTGCGTCACCGGACGATGGAACAAGATGTAGTCCCCGCCGACCCGTCGGGACAGCAAGGCCCCGTTCTTGTCCTCGGGTGCTCGCACCATGCCGAGCCGCTCCACCGTACGGAAGTCGCGGGTGGTGGCGAGCGAGAGGCCGGGGCCGCCCGGGCCAAATGAGGTGTACGCGATCACCCACGCGTCGAGCTCATCCACCCGCGTCAGACGGGGATCCTCGACGCCCCAGGACTCATGCAGCAGCCCTGGACCGGATTCCAGGAGTGGCTCCTCATCGACGACCCAGTTGGAGAAGCCGTCGCTGGATCGGGCAACAGTCAGATGGCTCAGGCCGCGCCGGTCCTCAACCCGGCACAGGAGCACAGTGGCGTCGTCAACCAGTGCGGCGCCGGCGTTCATCACGGCGTTGATCATGTAGGGCCACCGGTTCGGGCTGAGCAGGGGGTTTCCGGGGTAGCGCCGAAAGAGGCCGTTACTGATCGCGCTGGAGGAGGGAGGCATATATCTCAACGTAGTCGTCCACCATCCGAGCAGCGCTGTAGCGACACTCGGCTACCTGCCTAACTCTGCGCCGATCCAGGTCACCGACGCGTGCCACGGCCTGGACTGCGGCGTGGACTCCGTCAGCCAGGAACCCGGTGACACCGTCGTCGATGACCTCGGGCATGGACCCGCGCGGATAGGCGATGACTGGCGTCCCGGTGACCATCGACTCCACGACCGACAACCCGAACGGTTCGGCGAACGCGATGGGATGCAGCAGTGCGTGCGCGGATCCGAGGAGGTCGGCCCGCCGCTCAGGTCCCACCGATCCGAGGTAGACGACCCGGTCGCCGTCGACGTGGGGTGCCACCCGCTCGTGGAAGTAGCGTTCGTCGGCGATGATCCCGGCGATGAGAAAGTCGACGCCCAGCAGCAGTGGCGATGTCGATGGCGTCGGCGGTTCCCTTGTCCGGGTGGATCCGGCCCAGTGTCACCAAATCCTCCCCACCCACGGAGGAGAAGGGCAAGGCGCCCAGGTCAACACCGTGGTGTACGGTCGCCAGGTAGTCCAGCTCGGGCACCCGGTCGGCGTCGGAGATCGAGACGTAGCCGGAGTCGGCCGCCTGGTACGCCGGCAGGATGGCTGGGTTGGAGAAGCCGTGAATTGTGGTGAGCAGCGGCGTCCGGCAGTGTGCGGCGAAGGCGAGCGGTAACCAGTCCAGGTGGTTGTGGACCAGGTCGAATCCGGCCGACCGAGCGTACGCGTGGGCGACGTGCATGGCCTCCCAGACCCGCCCGTCGAGGGTGGGGTCCTCGGCGTACGGACGGGCGCAGACGCCGTCGAGGGCGGCAGTGGTGACCGAGTCCGCGGTGGCGAACAGCGTGACGTCTATGCCCCGAGAGACCAGTCCCTCAGCGAGCAGGCCGGTGATCTGCTCCCAGGGACCGTAGTGTCGAGGCGGCGTACGCCACGCGATCGGGCCGAGGAGTGCGATCTTCACGGCGTCGGCAGTGAGGACTGCAGACCCGCGCCGTTGAGGGCCAGCAGGGCCTGCAGGAAGGACAGCGTGGACTCCGCGCCCTCGTTCTCGTTCAGCGACTCCGATCCGAGCCCGTCGTGACACCCCCCGCTGGTGAAGTCGTAGACCGCGACGCCGAGACGGTTACGGCCCAGGAACCACTCGAACGCCCGCACCGCGTGGCTGGCGTACGCACCGCGGCCAGTGGCCCGGAAAGCCTCCACCAACGCTTCGACGAGAGCCGCAGCTTCGAGGGGTTGTTCGTCCCCTTCAGCTGTTGTGGCAGCAGACTCGCCGCGCCGGCGCCACCGGTTCCCGACCAGGCTGACGTGGGCGGAGTGGAGTTTCACCTGCTCCCCGTACCAGTCCAGCGCCTCGATTCCTACGCCGACCAGCTCCGGGTCGTCGAGCCGGTGGCCGGCGACAATCAGGGCCTGCGGCAGCCGGGCGTTGTCATAGGTCAGCGTGTCCTCGAACCACCGCCAGTCGTCGGTCCGAGTCTCGCGATACCAGGTGAGCAGACGGCCCGCCGACACCCGGAGCAGCTTCTCCAGCGGCTCGGACAACGTCTCGGAGTTGAGCCGAGAGAGTCCCAGCACCGTGAAGGCCGCGACCCGAGGGCTGTGGGTTGACTCGAGCATCGGCACCAGCTGCTGGAGCAGACGAAGGCTGGAGGCTGACTGCGGAAGTGCTGGCAGAGCAGCCACGACCTCACCCAGCGCCCAAGCCGTACGGCCGAGGTGGTCACCGGTGTGTGCATCGTCGATCCACCGCCGGTCATAGCCCATCAGGTTGTGCATGCCGATGGGGGAGGAGTCCCACGCGTGCTGCAAGAAGGCCAGGCCGGCGGTCAGCATCCGCCGATAGCCGCGGTCGATCAGCTCGTGGTCCAGCCGTAGCGCGACGATCACCAGCCGGGCGACATCATCGACGCAGTAGCCGCTGGCCCTGTTGGGCACGACCCCATCTGCATGTTGGATGATGCCCACGTCGTCCACGAGATCGAGCAGCTGGTCCGGTCGTACTCGGGGGAAGGTGAGACCGGGAGCGATCCGATCGGTTCTCACCGGCCCGAGCGCCACTGCCTCATTGAGTACGCCGATCGTTGCCGCCGCCACGCTTGGCCAGACCAGCGCCGCGCCGACCCGTCGGGCTTCGGCTCCGGCGCCTTCCAGTTTGTCCGGATGGTCCAGCAGGTCCAGCACCGCATCCGTCAGTGCGGCCGGGTCTTCGAAGGGCACCAGCACGCCGGCGCCAGAGCTCAGCAGGTCCTCGGCGTAGTAGTACGGCGTGGACACCACTGGACAGCCCGCGGCCACCGCGAAGGTCAGGGCGCCGGAGACGATCTGCTCCCGGGAGCGGTACGGCGTGAGGTAGAGGTCAGTCGACCCCAGCAGCACAGCGAGCTCGGCTTCGGTCAGGAATCGGTCCAGGAAGTGGACGTGTTCGGTCAGGCCGAGGTCCCGGACGAGCCGCTCCAAGCACAGGCGATAGCTCTCTCCCTCATGCTTGACCACTTCCGGGTGCGTCTGACCCGCGATCAGGTAGAGGACCTCCGGGTGTGCGGCAACGATCGCCGGCAGGGCAGAGATGGCAAGTTCGAGGCCTTTGCCAGCCGAGATCAAACCGAAGGTGGAGAGGACAGTTCGGCCTTCCAGCCGTTCCAGTGCCGGCCTGGGCAGGTGCTCGTCAGCCACGTCGGCCCCAGATCTTGCCCCCAGCAGCACGCTGGGCGCTCCGTGAGGGAGGACCCGGATCCGTTCCGGCGGCACGAGCCTGGCGTCGACGACCATCCGTCGCGCCGTTTCGGTGAAGACGGTGACGAGGCTGGCGCGGTGACAGAGTGCCCGCAGCACTTCGGCTTGGCGTACCGATGGGGTCGAAAGCACTGTATGGAGGGTGACTACCAGCGGCTGCTCCACCTCCTCGGCCAGGGACAGTACGAACTCGCCGCACTCGCCGCCGAAGATGCCGTACTCATGCTCGATCACGACAGCGTCGGTTCCACGGGAGGTGAGCAGCCGCGCCGCAGCGGCGTAGTCGCTGCGCACGTCTTGGCGGATCAGCGAGACCACCTCGGGCGGGTCTCCGCGGACCGGGTCACGGACGATGGAGACCACGTCTACGGCGACAGACGGATCGACCGCCAGCATCGCGGAGCGCAGGTCCTGGGAGAAGATCCCTATCCCACACGGTCGTGGTGGGTAGGTCGAAACGATTGCCAACCGCATTGGTGCACCCCATTCCGAGTTCCGTCCCGTGCGTTCACCGGAGTGAGCGGACCGGGAGGTCCTCGATGGGCACGGCAGGCTACGTGAGCAGGCCCCCGCGATGGGGTTGAGTTGAGACTAGTGGAACTGCGGCACAATCAGATAGATGCAATAGAGCACCAGAAGACCTGCGCATCCCAGGAAGGTGTAACCGGCAGTCAGTGCAGTCGTAGAGCTTGCGCCGGTGTTGCTGCGAACCTTGGCGAGCGAGACGAACCGCACCCCGAGGCCGAGCAGGATGGCGAAGACGACAGTCGAGACCACCGAGACAACTGCGACAGTCCCAAGTGCTGCCCAGTCGATGCGCATCAGGCCGCACCCTTGGTCTTGGCCGGCTTGTCGGCGCTGTCACGCCCGGAGTCGGCGGCGAAGGTGTCGGGGACTGCGGCGGCGAGCACCATCACCTCGCGACTGTCGGTGACGTTGGTGTGGTCCACCGCATGCTTGCGGGACACCACCCAGATGACAGTGGAGCCAATTCCGAGCAGCACCAGCAACGCGATGACGCCGCCCACTCCCTTGTCGGCGAGCAACGCAGCAAGCCCTCCGACCAGTCCGGCGGCTGGCAAGGTGAGCAACCAGGCGACCAGCATCGTGCGAGCCACGCTCCAGCGGACCTCGCTGCCGCGGCGGCCGACACCGGAACCCAGGATGGCCCCGGTAGCCACGTGTGTGGTGGAGAGACCGAAGCCGAGGTGGGATGACGCCAGGATGGTAGCCGTGGCAGCGGCGCCCGCCGCGGAACCTTGCGGGGTCTCGATCTCCACGATGCCCTTGCCCATGGTCCGCATGATGCGCCAGCCGCCGGAGTAGGTCCCGATTCCGATCGCCAGACCCGCGGCCAGCACGACCCACCAGTAGGGGCCGGTTCCTGCCGCCTGCATGTTGGCCGATATCAGCACCAGGGTAATGACGCCCATTGTCTTCTGGCCGTCGGAGGTGCCGTGTGCCAGAGCGACCAGCGAGGCGGTGAACGCTTGGCCGTACTTGAAGCCGGTGTCGCTGTGCGCGCTGGAGGTCTTGCGGGTGGCGCGGTAGAGGATGCGGGTGGCGAGAGCGGCGGCAAGGCCGGCGACTACCGGCGCTGCGATAGCGGGCAGGAGCACCTTCGATACGACCACCGAGCCGTTGACCGACTGAACACCCGCACCGACGATGACGGCGCCGATCAGACCGCCGAACAGCGCATGCGAGGAGCTGGAAGGCAGCCCGAGCAACCACGTGAATAGGTTCCACATGATCGCGCCGGTCAGGCCGGCAAGCACGATAGCTGGGGTGATGAGCGATTCGTCGAAGAACCCGTTGGAGATGGTCTTGGCAACCTCGGTCGAGAGGCAGGCGCCGACCAGGTTCAGGACCGCGGCGATGATGACTGCGGTACGAGGCTTCAGTGCGCCGGTGGCGATGGGCCCCGCCATAGCGTTGGCACTGTCATGGAAGCCGTTGGTGAAGTCGAAGATCAGTGCCACCACGATGACAGCAATCACGACGAACAACAGGGTCACTGCAGTCCCCATCTGAACGGGTTGGCTGCAGATGCCGGCGACACCTGCAGGACTGACGCTAGAAGGTAGCCGCCTGTTGAACAATAGGTGAACCTGCGCAGTTGTCAATTTCGCACCCAGCCCTCGCAACCTGCTCCAGGCAGCGGCCGTTCGGGTCTCGGGGGACCGGATTCTGCTCGAGTGGCCGGTGGCTTGGCCGGCCGGCCGGGCGGCGCCGATCTGGCAATGGGAATGCCGGCGACCGCGGCATACCCGGGTGTCCAGGAATCGTTCCCTCACCGTCAGGCGAGGGCGGATCCGCGGCGTGTCGCGGGCTCGTTCGCCCATGAGCGGCCAGTTCCTGGAATTGATGGCATAGGGCCGGCGGCGCCGTGCGTGGGGCATGGGTGGGATGGGCGGATTGGCAAGTATCGTCCCCGCCCCGCTAGAATCCTTTGTCGTTGCTCTGGAGCCCAGCTTGGAGCGATGGGCACCCGTAGCTCAACGGATAGAGCATCTGACTACGGATCAGAAGGTTGGGAGTTCGAATCTCTCCGGGTGCGCAGGCAAACCCCCTAGCCAGACGGTCGCCGCACTCACCCGTTCACATCGTATGCGGGCACATCACTGGTCCTGGGAGCCATTCTCTCGCCATCAGAGCCTTCGACATCAACTCCGCGGCCGCTCGTTTCTGTCCTTCGACGAGGTGTCCGTAGGCGTCTTTGGTGATGGCTACGCTGGAGTGGCCCAGTACCTCAGAGACGACGTACAAGTCCGTGCCCTGGGCCAGCATCAAGGACGCACCAGAGTGTCGAAGCTCGTGAAGATGCCAGTGGCCCAGGCCGGCGCGCACGCCGATCCGAGAGAATGCATGCGACACGTTGTCGGGATCAAGGGGCGTGCCGATCTCGCTGGGAAAAATGAGGCCGTAGTCCTGCCAGGCCTCGCCGACAGCTACCCGTTCCTCCGCTTGTCGAACCCAGTGGTGACGGAGCATCTCGAGCATCTGCGGAGTCAAGAACCAGAGTTCGTCGTGACCGAGCCGTCTTCAGCTCGCCAACCACTAGCCGAGTCCGCGGCCCGGTGGCAGCGTCCCTATTCTGCACACGTTTGACCCCATGCGTGACCTTCACCGTGGCCGTGTCCCAGTCGACACCTGACCGATGCAGACCCAGAGCCTCGCCCCGCCGGAGCCCAAAGGCCAACATGATCGTCAGCAACGCCTCGTGTCGAGTCTTGCCGGCTTCGGCCATCAAGCTGCGCGCCTGGACGATGGACAAGGCACGGCCTCGTCACCGCGAACCCTCGGCGCAGCCGACAACGCCGCCACATTCCGCGAGATAAGACCTTCCCGCTCCGCCTGCCTCAGTGCCCTCCGCAGCACGGCCCGGATGATCCGTACCGTGTTGGGGCTGTATCCCGCCTCGCGTTTCCATGTCAGTAGCTGATCGACGTCGTCGACGGTGAGCTTCCGAAGGACCTTTCGGCTCAGGGCAGGAGATAAATGAAGCCGCACAGTGTCTGCGTAGCTGTCGAGCGTCCTCTCGCTCACCTGACCCGGCAGGCTCTTCGTCACCCATCGATCGAGAAACACTCCCGCCGTCAAACGGTCATCCGGAACGGCGCGGCCCGAGTCCACCTCGGCCCGAAGGTCCCGCAGTTTACGAACGACCTCAGCCTTGGTCGCACCCGTGACCTTCTTACGAACTCGCCGTCCATCCGGCCCGTACCCGAACGAGGCGGCCCCACGCCAACGATCACCCTCGCGGTAGATCGAGTCCTCACCCCGACCACGACGAGTCATCATTAGCGAACTGCCTCCAGGCTGGCGACATAGTCAGCCAGCGCAGCGCGAGGAATCCGACGACAGCCGCCGATCTTGACGGACCGCAGTGCGCCGAGCCGCATCAGCTCGTAAACCTTGGTCCGGCCGACGCTTAGAGCCGCGGCCGCTTCGGTGGGACTGAACAGCAACTTCTCCGTCATGATCATCTCCGTCCGCAGTCCTCAGCTATCCATTCACATCGGTTGCCGCGCGACCACCACGCCGCCGCCACTGTGGATAACGGCTTCGCCGGGTCCAGATGCTATGTCTCACCGTCCGAAAGGACGAACTCCGACTCTGGCGGTCACTCACATCCCTGATTCCCGAAGTCGGCGTCGATCTGC
>CADCUO010000033.1 GCA_902805915.1 uncultured Propionibacteriaceae bacterium
CTCAAACACCGACTAGTCAGAGGACCTTTGACTGACATGACCATGACCAAGATGAAGCTGGTTCCCCCCGCCCTGGTGCTGGGCCTGAGCCTCACCCTGGCCGCATGCGGCTCGTCGGGCGGCCACGACATGGGTTCCATGTCCACGCCAGCTGCCAGCAGCCCAGCGACATCCGGCAGCCCAGCGACATCTAGCAGCCCAGCGACATCCGGCGCCTCTGCAACTCCAGCGACCGGTCCGCACAACGAGGCCAACGTGATGTTCGCATCCATGATGATCCCGCACCACAGCCAAGCCGTTGAGATGGCAGAGATGGTGCTGGCCAAGAGCGACATCGACCCCAAAGTGACGAACCTCGCTCAGCGCATCAAAGGCGCCCAAGGCCCTGAGATCGCGCAGATGCGCGGCGGCTGGTTGGTTGGGGCGAGGATCCGAACCCCTCAACTGGCGGCCACAGCGAGCACGGAGGTGGCAGCGACGGCATGATGGACCAGGCGACATGGACGCGCTCAAGGGTGCCGACGGAGCAGAGGCGACCAAGATGTTCCTGGAAGGCATGATCGAGCACCACAAGGGCGCCGTGGCGATGGCCGAAACCGAGCTCGCTCAAGGAACCAAGCCAGACGCCAAGAATCTGGCCCAAACCGTCATCGACGCCCAGAACGCTGAGATCCAGGAGATGGAAGAACTCCTGGCCAGCTGAGGGCTGAGCGCGCCTCTATTCCAACTCGGCGACGACCAGGTCGATGAGCGGTTTCAAGGCGATGTCGAGTTTTTGATCATCGCGTGAGGATATGGCGATCACTAGGTTGAGATCAGAAACGACGAGGATCAGCTGCCCGAATGCGCCGACAGCCGCGTAGCCCTGATGCCCGCGCTGCTCGGCGAGCCACCAAAGGTAGCCGTACCCGCCATCAGGTGCTAGCTGCTCGGCTGTCACGTGCGGTGTGGTGGACTCGCGTACCCAGTCGGCGGGGACGATCCGTCGCCCCTCCCAGGTGCCGCCCTTGAGGTACAGCTGACCGATCTTGATCATGTCCGGTGCGGTGAGCTTCAGCCCGCAGCAACCGGTGTGGATTCCCTGACGGTCAGCTGCCCAGGCGAACTGGTTGTCGTGGAATTTGCTCTTACTGTCTAGGGCGTCAAATCCCTCGTATGCCGGTGTGGTCTTGATGCCCAGGGGCTCGAAGAGCCGGGTGCGTGCGTAGTCGAGTACTGACTGACCGGTGGCCTCGGCCAGCACTGCTCCGATGAGGTGTACGCCGGTGTTGGTGTAGGTGAACGTTATTCCCGGATCGTTGATCAGTCCGTCGTCGAGGATCTGCCCAACAACGTCGTCACCCGCTAGATCCAACACGCTGGGCGAGTCCAGCCCGGGCAAGCCAGCGGTGTGAGTGAGGAGCTGTCGCAGGGTGATCCCGGCGATCTGCTCCGTCATTCGGGCCCGGTATTTCGGCAGCAGCTCTTCCAGCGTCTGGTCGGTGCTGCTCAAATGACCTTCCCCCAGGGCAATGCCGACCAGGATGCTCATCACAGTCTTGGTCACCGACCACACGTGGGCGTACTCGGAGGCGTCGCTGGACCGGTAGTGGTCGATGACGGTCTCTCCGTCCACGCTCACCAAAATCGCTCGGACAGTTGTGAGATCGGGCTCACCCTGGGTGATGCGTTCGTCGAGTTTCCGCTCGATCGCCGCGTAGTCCGGCATTGCGGATACGGAACTGCTGGCTGGATCGGTGGGTCTGTCCACGGTAGAGGTGCATCCGCCGAAGCACAACGCCATCATGACCAGAACGAGCATCCATCTGGTACATCGTGCGGGTGGCGTCATGGCGGCGTCCCTAACTGTGTCCAATTCATCCAGACGATAGACCGTTCCTCCTTCTGGGAGGAGTGAATTCAGCAGTAGTCACTGCCGAAACGCGGCATCTTTCGTACTTCTTGAGCATGCGACAAGGTCAGCCGCGGCATTGCTGAAGGTGCCAGCGTCAGTCTTGGTGTTGTCGAGTTCAGGTGATGTGGAGGTCGGGGGACCAGCAGTCATTCACTAGATGGCAGACGTAGTTCGGGGGAGCGGTCTGCCAGCCGGGAGAAGTCGCTATCGCATCGGTGGCTCTGATGTCGGGGGACTTGCTCATTCGGACGGAAGCCATGAGATCTACAACGCCGAGGACGAGACCCACCGCCGGCTACGAGCCAGGATGGTCGCCGACTACAGCCTCCAATGGCCCAAGAGCGACGACCGCACAGGGGCCGGTCGCCAGCGTTATCGGTCAGATCCGAGCTCTACATTCCGAACCGAGCGCATCGCACCGCTTCGACCGCCGCCGCGGACCCACTTACCTCGACCTGGGCCGCGGCCTGCCGCCCGAAGAGGTACATCAACAGCTCACCCGGAGGTCCGGCGATGCGGGCAATAGGATCCCCCCGCCGTGCCCGAAGCGTCCTAGCGGTCCCCGCCCACTGAAGCTCGAGTCCTGCGCCGCGGAGCCGCCGCGCTAGGAACCAGGGTGCCCGACTGACGTTGCCCCAGAGGGCCTCATCCAACGTGGGCGCACTGGTTCGAGGACCAAGACCGTTGGCTCTCCGCACGTCCTCGGGGTGGACGAAGAACTCGTTGAGGCTCGGGAACCGGCGCACCCATTCGACGCGGAAGAAGCCAACCGGCGGTCCCGATCTGATTGCGGCGATGAGCTTTGCGAAGTCGCTTAGCTTGAGCGCTCTTCGTCGTTGTTCAGCGAAGTGACTCCACGCACCGGGCAGGACAAGTCCGGGACCTGCGAGGTAGTCGCGCTCGCGGAGGACGAGGTGTGCGGCGAGATCGCGGGTCGTCCAGGGCTTGAGCAGGGTCGGTGCCTCAGGGCCGAGCCTCTCGAAGAGGTCGCAGAGCTCCGGTCGTTCGACGGCGTCAAAGAGGAGATCGGCCATATCGTCGCAGTCTAGCCAGCCGACAGGCGAGCAATCGATCAAGAAGCTGTGGATGGTCGCCAGATGGCGTGACGGGCGCGTACCTTTTCGGGGACGGTTCGGAGTCCAGTAGCTCTGATCAGAACCGGCGCTGACGCGCTGCTCGACCTGTAGCGACATCGGCTGGCGATCGTTCCCTGCATCATATTGATGCCGGATGGGTACGTAGCCGATATGGCCGACAACATCGAGAAGGACCCAATCACCGAGAAGCCTGATGATCGCAGTGCGTCAACCGGCGGGCAGCGGTCAGAGGGACCGTCCGGTCTGAGCGGGGCGGAGACATCGGTAGGTGGAGCTGACTCCGTGCCCGATACGCCCGATGCTCTGCCATACACACCAGCCGAGACAGATCCGGCAACCGGGAAATAGCCTTGGCGGATTGTGTCCTGTCCTGACCCGTGCGGCGCGGGCGCGGGGCCCCGAGGCGGCAGAGGTTCACCGATGGAAACTGGTGGCAGCACGTGCCCGCTCGAGGGTGGTGGACTTGTGGCGTGGACCTTCCTGGCGCCGCTGCGGGGTGTGACGTGCTCGTGGTCGACGGTGCGAATGTCGTCGGATCCCGACCCGACGGATGGTGGCGGGACCGACCGGGAGCCGCCGCTCGGCTGCACGCCCGCCTGCTGAATACCCCGGGTCTAGCGCCTCAGGTCGTCCTCGTGCTCGAGGGCCGCGCCTGCGCCGGCGTACCAGAGGCCGTGACCGGTGCAGTCGAGGTCGTACATGCCGTCGGGGAGGGAGACAACAGGATCGTCGATGAGTCCAGGCGAGCGGTTACCGCCGGCAAGACAGCGGCTGTCGTGACTGCCGA
>CADCUO010000034.1 GCA_902805915.1 uncultured Propionibacteriaceae bacterium
CCGATGGCTTCGGCTTCGCCGACACCCGCGCGGCGGCTCGCCGCTTCTTCCTGGTCGACGCCGAGTCAATCGTGGTGGCTACGCTGCAGACTCTGGCCAAGGACGGCAAGTATGACGCCGGCGCAGCCGCACAGGCCTTCGAGCGGTACCGCCTGGGCGACCCAACCTCGGTCGCCGGGGTGGCCCAAGAGGGAGCCGGCGCCTGACCTCAGTTGGCCTGACCTCAGTTGGCCTAGCCTCAGTTGGCCTAGCCTCAGTTGGTCGGGGCCGCCCCTAGCAGGGCGGCCTTGACCTCGGCCACAGACTGGGCGTTGCCGGCGATCTGCCAGCGGACCCCCCGATGGTTGACGACCTCAGCGACGCCGCCGGCTGCGCGAACCAGAGCAATACCCGGAAGCCAGTCCCAGTCGTGCAAGTTGGACTGCAGGAAGACCCCGAGCCGACCGGCGGCGACGTACGCCAGGTCGATCGAGGCGGAGCCGAGCGTCCGCCCGGTGGCAGCTGAGGTCACCGCCGCCAGCCAGGGCTCCCGCCGGTCTGCATCGGACAGCTTGCCGGGATGCAGGTAGGTGGTGACGGATACCTGGGACAGTGGCTTGTCGACCAGCTGCGGCACCGCCACGCCGTTCCGGGTGGTCGGATGGTCCCGACCGCCCAGCCACAGCTCATCGGTCGCCGGGAAGTAGACCGCCCCCACGACCGGCCCGTCGCCGTCGGTCAACGCGACCGCCGAACACCAGTACGGCAGCCCGGACAAGAAGTTGTAGGTGCCGTCCACCGGGTCGACGAACCAGGTCCGCTCCCCCGGTTCGCTGCTGCCCTCCTCACCTATCAAGCCGTCGTCGGGACGGTCGCGGCGCAGCCGCGACACCACCAGCTCCTCAGCCGCGCGGTCAGCGTCGGAGACGACGTCGGACACCGAGGTCTTGTACTCGGTGTCCAGTCCGTTGTTCAACATCTGACGGGCCAGCAGCCCGGCGTCGCGGACCAGTTCAGCGGCGAGACTCAGGTCATCCACGGAGCCGAGCCTAGTGCCCGCTCCCCCGGACCAATCGGCCAGGAGCGGCGCGGCAGGTCAACCGCCGCGGGGTGCTGTGGATGAGCGCGTTCCTCCGTGGGAGCATCGACTCGTGGTGGACTACAACGCACAGACCATTGCCTATCCGGCCCCGGGATCGCGTCCCTCGCGGCTGGGAGCGGAACAGGTGTCGCCTCACGTCGTGGTGTTGTTCGGCGCCACCGGCGACCTTTCCCGCCGCAAGCTGCTGCCTGGTCTGGCCCACCTGGCGTTGTCGGCGTTGACGCCCGACATCGAGGTGGTGGGCACCTCCCTGGAGGACTACGACGACGAGTCGTTCCGGGCCTTCGCCAAGTCGGCTCTGGCTGAGTTCAGCCACCGCCAGCTGACGACCGAGCAGTGGGACCGCTTCGCCAAGAGGCTGTGCTACGTACCGCAGTCCAAAGGCCCAGCCGGGCTGGTCAAGGCCGTCGCCGATGCGGAGCAGTCCCTGGGCTCCCCGGAGGAGGAGGTTCGGCGCCTGCACTACCTGAGCGTGCCGCCGGCAGCGGCGACAGCCGTGATCAGCATGCTCCGCGACGCTAACCTGGTGGACCGGTCGCGGGTGGTGATGGAGAAGCCCTTCGGTACGGATCTGGCGAGTGCAAACCAGCTGAACGACTTCGTGCACCAGCCCTTCGACGAACGCCAGATGTTCCGCATCGACCACGTCCTGGGCACGGAAGCCGGGCAGAACATTCTGGCTTTCCGCTTCGCCAACGGTCTGTTCGAGCCGATCTGGAACCGCAACTTCATCGACCACGTACAGATCGACATTCCCGAGACCTTGGGACTGGACCGCCGAGCCGGCTTCTATGAGTCCACCGGCGCCTACAAGGACATGGTGGTGTCCCACCTGTTCCAGGTGCTGGCGTTCGTGGCGATGGAGCCGCCGACGGCATTGGAGCCCCGCTCGATCAGCGAAGAGAAGAACAAGGTGTTCCGATCCCTGCTGCCGGTCGACCCCCACGACGTGGTCCGCGGGCAGTACGCCGGCTACCGCAGCGAAGAGGGCGTGGCGCGGGACTCCGATACGGAGACGTTCATCGCACTGAAGTGCGGGATCGACAACTGGCGCTGGGCCGGCGTGCCGTTCTATCTGCGGACCGGAAAGCGGATGGCGGAGGGCCAGCGGATCATCTCCATCGCCTTCAAGGAAGCGCCCAAGACGATGTTCCCGCCGGGCTCGGGTGTCGGCTCGGAGGGGCCGGACCACCTGACCTTCGACCTGGCGGACGAGTCGAAGGTGTCGCTGTCCTTCTACGGCAAGCGTCCTGGCCCCGGGATGAAGCTCGACAAGCTCAGCATGCAGTTCTCCACCCAGGAGACCGACCGGGTCTCCGACGTGCTGGAGGCATACGAACGTCTGATCTTGGACGCCATGCGCGGCGACCACACACTGTTCACCACCGCCGAGGGCATCGAAAGCCTGTGGGAGCGGTCCACCCCGCTGCTGGAGAACCCGCCCCCCGTGCGGCCGTACGCGCAAGGCACCTGGGGGCCGAACGCCATCCATCAGCTGATCGCACCGCACGCGTGGCGGCTGCCGTTCGAACGGACCTGGCGGGAGAAGCGGTAGCTCAAGCGGCGGGCTTGCACCACTGCAGCAGCCGGTCCACCGGCCAGGTGTTGATGATGCGTTCCGGATCGATACCCGCCGCCTCAGCCCGTTCGCAGCCGTAGATCTGGAACTCCAGCTGTCCCGGCGCGTGTGCGTCGGTGTCGATGGAGAACAGGCAGCCCATGTCGGCCGCAAGCGTGAGCAGCCGGCCCGGCGGGTCGCGGCGCTCGGGGCGGGAGTTGATCTCCACCGCGACGTCGAAGGTACGGCAGGCCTCGAACACCACCTCGGCGTCGAAGACCGACTCCGGACGGGTACCGCGCTCACCCTCGATCAGCCGACCGGTGCAGTGACCCAAGATGTTGGTGTACGGGTTGGCGATGGCTGCAACCATCCGGTGCGTCATGGTCTCCGAGTCCGACCGGAGCTTGGAGTGCACACTGGCCACCACCACGTCGAGCTCGTTGAGCATCCGGGGGTCCTGATCAAGATCACCATCCTCGAGAATGTCGACCTCGATCCCTTGCAGAGCACGGAATGGAGCCATGACCTGGTTCAGGTCACGCACCACCTCCATCTGCTGGTGGAGGCGTTCCGCGCTCAGGCCGCGAGCCACCTTCAGCCGCGGCGAGTGGTCGGTGATCGCGCAGTACTCGTGTCCGAGCCGCTGCGCGATGATCATCATCTCCTCCAGCGGGCTGCCGCCATCTGACCAGGACGAGTGGCAGTGCAGGTCTCCGCGAACCGCCGCCCGCATTGTCGTTCCGCCCTCGGTCAGCGGCCGCTTCTCCTCCCGTAGCCTCTGCAGCAGCTCTGGGACCTCGCCGGCCATCGCCTGCGTGATGACCAAGGCCGTCTTGGGACCGATGCCCGGAACACTGCTCCAGCTGCGGCGAGCTTGATGGTCGTGCCGCTCATCCTCGGACAGCCGGGCCACGGTGTCGGCGGCATTGCGGTACGCCTTGACCCGGTGGGTCTCTGACCGGACACGCTCTAGCAGGAACCCGATGTCCCGCAGGGCTTCCACCGGGTTCACGCCGCACCGCCGCCCGTCATGCCTGCAGCTTCCGCCGTGGCCGCGGCTTCAACGGCACCGTCGGCATCGGTGGCGCCTCCATCACCTTCTCGTCCCGACTGACCACCGGCGCAAACCGGTCGTCGCGCCGTTCCCAGGCGGCACGGTAGCCGACCAACTCGGCATGACTGCGCCCGATGAAGTTCCACCACATCACGATCTCCTCCTCGAACGGCACGCCACCGACGAGGATCATCCGGGCACCGCCGCTGCTGGTCAGCTGCACGGAGTCGCGGCCGAGCCCGAGATACAGCAGCTGGTCAACGGCGACCTCGGTGGTGGCAACCGTTGCCTCGCCGCTGACCATCAGCACGCCGTACTCGAACGCCGGCTCCAGGGCCAGCCCGACAGACGCGCCCGGCTCCAGCGTCAGGTCGGCACCGGCCAGCGGGGTGTGGCTTCGCGCGGGCGACCGTACCCCCTCGAACTCACCGACCAGCACGATTCCGCTCAGGCCTGGACGGTGCAGCGTCGGAAGATCGGGATAGTTCTCGAACCGCGGCGCGATGTCACGATCGGCCCCCGGCAGCGCCACCCACAGCTGGACCCCGTGCAGTGTCGGCGGCTTGTCCGGCCTCGACATCTCACTGTGCACGATGCCGTGCCCGGCGGTCATGATGTTGAGCTCGCCGGGGCGCACCAGCACCTGAGAGCCGAGCCCGTCGCGGTGTTCCACCTCGCCCGCCAGGAGCCAGCTGACTGTCTGCAACCCGGTGTGGGGATGTGCCCATACCTGCATCCCGGGCAGGTGGGCGATGTCCTCGTTTCCGTAGTGGTCCAGGAAGCACCAGGCGCCGATCATCCGGATCTCCCGGTCCGGCAGGGCTCTGGCCACCTCGGTCGTCTTCCCCAGCCAAACCTTCCGGGCGGTGATCAGCAGCTCTTCAGGACCCTGTGCATCCACCGACCCGACGGCGTACTCCGGCGGCCGGGTGTCGAGATCACTCATCCCATCCCCTTCTTGATCGGCTGCCGGACCCCGCGCAGCACCGCTGCCTCACCATCGGCACCGTTAGGCTCAGCCTATGGCCGCTTCCGCGCGAGGGATCAACAAGTCCCTGCTCCCCTCGGCCAAGACCCGGTCCAGCATCGCAAAACGGCTCGCTGCGGTGAGTGGTGCGATGACCACAGCCACCGTGACAGAGATGGCAGCCAGGCACGCCTGGTTCCAAGATCTCAACGCCGAGCACCGGTCCTGGATCACTCTGGTGGCCCAGGCTGGCATCGACGGGTTCGTGCGCTGGTTCGGCGAGCCTGAACCCACCGGACCTAGCACCTCGGAGGTGTTCGGATCAGCTCCGCGCGAGCTGGCCCGGAAGATCTCACTGCATCAGACCGTCGAGCTGCTGCGCACCACCATCGACGTGGTGGAGAACCAGATCGACGAGGTGATGCCTAGAGGGGACCGGCCGATCCTGCATGCAGCGATCGTGCAGTACAGCCGGGAGGTGGCGTTCGCGGCCGCCGAGATCTACGCGCGGGCAGCCGAGATCAGGGGTGCCTGGGACGCCAGGCTGGAGGCCTTGGTAGTGGACGCCGTGCTCCGCGGAGACACCGACGAGACGGTGCTGTCCCGCGCCTCCACGCTGGGATGGCGCTCCACCTCCGCGGTCGTGGTGACTGTCGGTCCGGCCCCGGAGAACGAGCCGACCAGCGCCGTGGAGGCTGTGCGCCATGCCGCGGTGAAGGCGGGCGTGGACATGCTCGGCGCCGTGCAGGGCGACCGGTTGGTGGTAGTGCTCGGCGGGAGCGAGCTGAGCTCGCCGGAGCGGGCGCTGGAGGTGGTGCGCACCTTTGTCGGCGTCTTCGGCCCTGGTCCGGTGGTCGTCGGCCCGGCGGTGGAGCATCTGATGGATGCTGCAGCCAGCACCCGGGCGGCGCTGTCCGGGTATCGCGCGGCACCCGCGTGGCCGGAAGCCCCACGTCCGGTCGGCTCGCACGACCTGCTGCCGGAACGGGCCCTGTCCGGCGACGGGCACGCCCGGCGCGCTCTCGCCCGTAACCTCTACGACCCGCTGGCGGAGGCCGGAGGTGGTCTGCTGGAGACTCTGGTCACGTTCTTGGACCAGGGGTCCTCGGTGGAGGCAGCCTCCCGAGTGCTGTTTGTCCACGCCAACACGGTGCGGTACCGGCTTCGCCGAATCCACGAGATGAGCGGCTACAGCCCCACCGACCCTCGAGACGCGTACGCCCTCCGGCTGGCACTGACCTTGGGCCGCTTGCTCCGTCCCACCAGCTCGGACTCTCAGCAGGAGTAGGCACACAAGTCGGCGCCAGTCTTTGTAGGGTTCCCACAAGATGGCGTTGGCAGATTCGTCGTGTCCCAGCGCGACGTGACAGCCAATGTCACGAAAGAGTAAAGGCGTGCTCGCCATTGTTGCGCCCGGTCAGGGCGCCCAGACCCCAGGCTTCCTCACGCCCTGGCTGTCGGAGTCCCGCTTCTCAGAGCGCTTGAACTGGTTGTCCGCGGTGGCTGGCCTCGATCTCACCCACTACGGCACCGCAGCCGACGCCGACACCATCCGGGACACCGCGATAGCGCAGCCGCTCCTGGTGGCGTCCGGGCTGCTGGTTGCGTTGGAGCTGTTCCCGCACCCCGCCGACGCCTTTCCCTCCATCGGGGTGGCTGCGGGCCACTCTGTCGGCGAGATCACCGCTGCAGCCGGCGTTGGTGTGCTGTCCGCTGAGCAGGCCATGGTCTTCGTCCGAGAGCGCGGTCGTGCCATGGCCGCAGCCAGTGCGGCGAGGCCCACCTCCATGACTGCGGTGATCGGCGGGAACGCAGCCGAGGTGGTTGCCTGCGTCGAGGCGGCGGGCTTGACGGTGGCGAACAACAACGGCAGCGGTCAGATCGTGGCGGCGGGCACCACGGAGCAGCTGGCGGCACTTGCTGCGAACCCACCGGCCCGGGCCCGGCTGATCGAGCTCAGCGTGGCGGGGGCGTTCCACACCGTGCACATGCGGCCGGCTGTCCAGGAGCTGGCCAACCTCGCCCACGCCATCTCAACCCACGACCCCCGCGCCCGGCTGCTGTCCAACGCCGACGGGCAGGTCGTCCACGACGGCCAGGAGGTGCTCCAGCGTCTGGTGAGCCAGGTTGCCTCACCCGTACGTTGGGACCTGTGCATGGCAGCCATGGCCGACCTGGGCGTCACCGGGCTGCTTGAGCTGCCGCCGGCCGGCACCTTGACCGGCATCGCAAAGCGCAACCTGAAGGGCGTGGAGCTGTTCGCGCTGAACGACCCGGACCAGATCCCGGAGGCAATGGACTTCGTACGCCAGCACAGCGCCCAGGAGGCCTCCTCCCCGATCTCGGGCAATCCCACCTGGCGGCTCGTCGTCTCGCCCGGCAAGGGCCAGTTCATCCGGACCGAGGACGTCGAGACCAACAGTGTGCTACCGCTGCACAGCACCGTCGGTGTGGTGAAGAACCTCCGCGACGAGATCTCGGTCTCAGCACCGCACGGCGGGATCGTGGTGGAGTGGCTGGTGGAGAACGGTGATCCTGTCGCGCCGGGTCAGCCCCTGCTACGTCTCTATCCGACCGTTGAGATTGCCGACGCTACGGAGGTCAGCCGATGAAGATCGCCCAGGCGCAAGGTGCCCCCGCCTCGGCCATTCTCGGCATCGGCGGCTACCGGCCGCGGCGCGTGGTCGACAATGCCGAGATCTGCCAATTCATCGACTCCTCCGACGAGTGGATCCAGACCCGCTCCGGGATCAGGGAACGCCGCTGGGCCAGTGCCGACGAGACCATCCAAATGATGTCGGTTGCAGCCTCCCGCAAGGCGATCGAGCGGGCGGGGCTGGAGCCGGAACAGATCGACACCGTGATCGTCGCCACGGTGACGCACCTCTACCAGACCCCCGCAGCCGCCGCCACGGTCGCCGCAGAGCTTGGGACCAAGGGGGCTGCCGCCTTCGACATCTCCGCCGCGTGTGCGGGGTTCTGTTACGGCACCGCGATGGCCGACTCCTTCATCCGTACCGGTACGTCGAAATATGTGCTGGTGATCGGGGTCGAGCGGCTCAGCGACTTCACCGACCCGCGTGATCGGTCCACCGCGTTCATCTTCGCTGACGGTGCAGGTGCCGCGGTGATCGGTCCCAGCGAGGTTCCGGGCCTCGGTCCGGTGGTGTGGGGCTCCGACGGCGACCAGGCAGGTCTGATCACCCAGAGCCAGCCGTGGGACGTCGCGTTGGCCGGTGAGGAGCGGCACCGACCGGTACTGCAGATGACCGGCAACCCCGTCTTCAAATGGGCGGCCTACACCATGGCGAAGGCGGCCGCGGAGGCGATGGACGCCGCTGGGATCCGTCCCGACGAGCTGGAGGTGTTCGTCCCGCACCAGGCCAATATGCGCATCACCGACGCCATGTTCCGTGCTCTCAAGCTTCCTGCCGAGGTCATCGTCGGGCGCGACATCGCACGACAGGGAAATACCTCTGCAGCGTCGGTTCCACTGGCGATCGAGGCCCTGCTGGAGTCCGGGGAGGCTCGCAGCGGCCAGACCTGTCTGATCATCGGCTTCGGCGCGGGTCTGGTGTACGCCGGGCAGGTGATAACCCTCCCGTAGCGCGCGAAGCTACGCCGGCCGACCAGCAGTGCCGGACCGACCGGCGGCCGACCAACCCGCTACGCAACAATGACGAACCGTCCCGGTAGGGACGAACCGTCCCGATAGGGACAAGTGACGAACCGTCCCGATAGGGACAAGTGACGAACCGTCCCGATAGGGAC
>CADCUO010000035.1 GCA_902805915.1 uncultured Propionibacteriaceae bacterium
AAGCCCGCGCCGAGGTCCTCCGCCGCGCCGACCTAGCTCGCTCCAAGCTCCGTACCCTTCCCGCCGGCCCCGCCCGCAGCGCTCTCGAGGAGCTCTGCGACACCGTCGTCACCCGCTCCGCCTAGCCCTCTCGGGTTTAGGCTGGCGTGGCCGTGAGTTTCCCACGTTCACGTGGGATACCTGCACCTCACCCAACAAATACCTTGGGTGAGGTGTCAGCATCTCGCGTAGAGTCCGCTACCTCAGGCGGCGGATCTATCGGACGTACAGGCGCCGCGACTGCTCCATCTCGTGTCGCAGCCGGTCCATGGTCGAGCGGGCCCGGGCCGGCATCACGTCCGCCCAGGTCAGGCGGGTCATGCCGCACCCCTGTGCCCGCATCGCATCCTCGCGTTGCTTCTCCCGATACACCACATCGGCTGGCGTCTCGCCGGCGCGCAGGAACTTCTCGTACTTCACCTTGCCGTCGAACTCGCCGAGGTGCCTGAACTCGGGCCACCAGAAGTCGCTGATGCCCACGATCCGACCACCTCTGTCGCGAACCTCGTGCTGGAGGACGGGCCGAGGAATCCCGCAGCGGTAACACTGCACCCGGCTGATCGACTCACCCGCACTCTGCGACCGCCCGTCAGCCATTCGAATCGCGATCCGAGCGGTACGCGACCCTGGGTGGTGAGCAAACCTGCTCGCCATCAACCGCAGCACCTCCTCGAGGCCCGGGTGCACTGACAGCGCTCCGTCGGCTGTGCATACCCCGCCCTCCAAGGTGGAGGTCCGCGCTACCTCCCACACCGTCCGAGCAACGCCGACGGTCAGCAGGCCGGCGCGCTCCTCCAGGTCGGGTTCGATGTCAGAGCTGAGTACGTGATGTCGACAGCCGGCGTGAACCCGTGCCGACCCCCGATCCAGCCGAACCAGGTGCACCACGTCGAGGTCCTGACCGTACAGCGGGAGGCCGTGCAGGGCCGCCGCCGACGGCCCGGTCAGCGCCACCCGACCGCGTTGGGTCCCCACCACTGCGCGAGCCAGCAGGATGTGCCGCTCGGTTGCGTCCAATGCCTCGAACAGCTCCGTCGGAGCGTACGCACCATGCCGGAGCCTGACGATCCGCTGCAGTCTGAGAGCCTCGGCGAGATCCCGATCGGTCACCCCGACGCTGAGGGCGTCGGCCCGGCTGAAGTATCCAGACTGCGCACGCACGATGGGTGCCACAGCGCCGTCCATCTCCACAGTGTCGGGCAAGCCGTCCCGGCGAAGTCGGCGACGGCAGCATCTGTGGACAGGCCGCTGAAGGCGACCTCCCCCGGGCCCCCAACAAGGTCACCAGATCTTGACCCGCTGCTCCGCGTCCAGCCACAACGCGTCCGCCCTGGTCACCTCGAACGCGTCATAGAACTCGCCCAGGTTGCGCACGATCTGATTGCAGCGGAACTCGTTCGGAGAGTGCGGGTCGGTGGCCAGTCGCTGCAGCACCATCTCAGGCCGCGACTTCTGCTGCCAGATCGCGCCCCAGCTGAGGAACAGCCGCTGGTCGTCGGTGTAGCCGTCCACCGGCTCCGGTCGGTCGGCACGGCGGGCAATCAGGTACGCCTTGTACGCGATGGACAGCCCGCCCAGGTCACCGATGTTCTCCCCAATGGTGAGCTCGCCGTTGACCTTGTGACCGGGCGCCTGCTCCGGCTCCAGCTCGCTGTACTGGCTGATCAGGGCGCCGGTGCGCTGTTCAAAAGCCTCGCGGTCCTTCGGCGTCCACCAGTCCTGCAGCTTGCCGTCACCGTCGCAGGTCGACCCCTGGTCGTCAAAACCGTGCCCGATCTCGTGCCCGATCACCGCACCGATGCCGCCGTAGTTGACGGCGTCGTCGGCGTGCTCGTTGAAGAAAGGCGGCTGCAGGATGGCGGCCGGAAAGACGATCTCGTTCTTCAGCGGGTGATAGTAGGCGTTGACCGTCTGCGGCGTCATCAACCATTCCTCGCGGTCCATCGGCTGGCCGATCTTGGTCAGCGTCCGGTTCAGCTCGAAGCCTGCGGCACGCATGACGTTGCCGATCAGATCGCTCCGGTCGATCTCCAGGGCGGAATAGTCGCGCCATTTGCTCGGATAGCCGATGTGCGGCCGAAACTTGCCGAGCTTGTCCAGCGCCCGCTCCTTGGTCTCCTCGGTCATCCAGTCCAGCTCGGTGATCGAGCGTCGGTACGCCTCGATCAGGTTGGCGACCAGGATGTCCATCCGCTCCTTGGCGATCGGAGAGAAGTGGCGTGCCACGTACACCTTGCCGACAGCCTCACCGAGAGCGCCCTCGACCAGGTCGACGCCCCGCTTCCAGCGTTCCTTCAGCACCGGCGTCCCCGACAGCACGGTGCCGTAGAAGCGGAACCGCTCGTCCACGAAGGCGCTGGCCAGATACGGCGACAACGACGCGATCAGCTTCCACTTCGCCCATACCTTCCAGCTGTCCAGCCGCTCCTCGGTCAACAGCTGGGCTACCTCGGTGAAGAACGACGGCTGCGTCACGACGAGTTCGGCCATCGTCTGCTCGCTCACCTCCGCCCCGGCGAGGAACTGCCGCCACTGCAGACCAGGGCTCGATGCCTCGAACTCCTCCAGGGTCATCAGGTTGTACATCGCCCGCATGTCGCGGCATTTCACCTTGTCCCAGTGGGTGGCGGCGATGTCGGTCTCCAGCTGGAACACCCACTGCGCCCGGCCGGTGGGGTCGTCAATCCCCGCCAGCTCGAGCACCTTGGCGATGTGCTCGACGTAGGCGGTTCGGATCTCGGCGTACGTGTCCAGCCGGTAGTACTCCTCGTCAGGCAGACCGATCCCGCTCTGGCCCACGAACATCACATACCGGGTGGGGTCGCCAGGGTCGGACTCCGCCTCGAACCCAACCAGCCCGGACACGCCGCGCCGGGCGAAGCCGCCAAGCAGCCGCATCAGATCGGCCGGGGAGGTCACTGCGTCGATCCGGGCCAGCGGCGGGGCCAGCGGCTGGGCGCCCGCCGCCTCGATCGTGTCCGCGTCCATGAAGCTGGCGTACAGGTCGGCGATCTTCGCCTCGTCCGTGCCCGGCTCGGTGTCGTCCAGACCGGTGATGATGTCTCGGACCGCGGCCTCTGCGGCATCGCGGAGCTCCATAAATGAGCCGGTAACCGGCTTGTCCTCGGGGATCTCGGCCTCTCTCAACCACGTCCCGTTGACGTGGCGGAACAGGTCGTCCTGCACCCGCACCTGCGGGTCGAATGCTGAGAAGTCGATTGCTGGGGCTGATGAACTGGTGTCGGTCACGGCACCGATGCTACCTAGCGCCACGTGGTCCGCTTGTCAGTGATCATTGCCTTCAGCGGGTCGTGCGTGATGTTTGCCCGCAACCCACCCGAGCGGGGACATCCCTGCGGGTGCGGGCGGAGGATACGTACCCTGGCCTGACCATGCGCCCTGGCTCGACTGTGACATTTCGCCTGATCCCAGAACCGAGCTAGTCCGATTAACTGCACGATCCCGCTTACATTTGCCCTTTAGTGTAGTGTTCACGTTAGTTTCTGTCGCATCTCATTAGATGAATTGCGTCGGCTATATCTGGGCGTCAATCGCGAAAGCAAGATTTCGCGGGAGTACAGCTCATTCAGCTATCTTGGGGTTATCAAAGGAGAAATTCCGGTGCGCCGTTCTCTGCGTCTGCTTTGTGCCGCGACTGTTGGTCTGTCCACGCTCGCCCTCGTGCCTCCGACCATCGGAGCGGTTGCTGCACCCGCAACCCGCGAGGACACCGGGGCAACCCGCGAGGATCGGGCCGCGGCTCCGCAGGCGGCAGCCGGGGAACTGCTGGTGGGATATGTGGCCGGTGCCAACGGCGCGGAACGCGACCGGGCACGAGGCAAAGCCAAGGCAGGGTTGACCGACCGGGTCGTTGCCGGCGCCAAGAACCGTCCAGAGGTCGAGCTGGTGCGGCTGCCACCGGGCAGCGACCGCTCCCGCGCAGCGCGAGAGCTGAGGGCCGACCCGGCTGTTGCCTAAGCCGAGCCGAACTGGACCCTCACCCGCGCTGCCACCAGCACGGATCCGAAGTTCACGAACGGCGAGCTGTGGGGAATGTACGGTCGTACCACCAAGCCGGCCAACACCTACGGCAGCAACGCCGCCGCGGCCTGGGCGGCCGGAAAGACCGGCTCCGCCACCGTCTACGTCGGGGTGATCGACGAGGGCATTCAGCACAAGCATCCCGATCTCACCGGTCAGGTTCGCAACCCCGGCGAGTACGGCAAGACGAGCGGCGTCGATGACGACAAGAATGGCAAGGTCGACGACGTCTACGGCTGGGACTTCGCCAGCAACAACAAGTCGGTGTACGACGGTGGCACCACCGGGGCCAAGGACGACCACGGCACCCATGTGGCTGGCACCATCGGGGCGAAGGCGAACAGCACCGGAGTGGTCGGGGTGAACTGGAACGTGCGGCTCATCAGCGGCAAGTTCCTCGGTGCCGACGGCGGCACCCTGGCCAACGCCATCAAGGCGATCGACTACTTCACTGACCTCAAGCGACGCGGCGTCAACATCGTCGCCACGAACAACTCATGGGGCGGCGGCGGCTACTCCCAGGCCCTCAAGGACGCCATCGAGCGGGCCAACCAGGCCAACATCTTGTTCGTCGCTGCGGCCGGTAACGGCGGCGGCGACGGTATCGGCGACAACAACGACAGCTACCCGAGCTATCCCGCCTCCTATACCAACAGCAACGTCATCTCCGTTGCAGCCATCACCAGGACCGGCGCTCGGGCATCCTTCTCCAACTACGGCAAGACCAGCGTTGACCTAGGTGCTCCGGGGGCCGACATCTGGTCCACCACCGCCTACAACGGATACTCCTCCTACAGCGGTACGTCGATGGCCACCCCGCACGTCGCCGGAGCGGCGGCACTCTACAAGTCGGTTAAGCCGACCGCATCGGCTGCGACCATCAAGGCTGCACTGCTGGGCAGCGCGGTGGCAACAACGTCGCTGACCAACAGGACCCTGACCGGTGGCCGGCTGGACGTCAACGCAGCCTTGGCCAGGTGAAACAACAAGCCGTGCCTGCTGGCTTGGCCTGGGGTTAGCTACAGGGGCTCGGCGACGGTAGGTTCGCTGCCCCGGTCGGCTCGCTCGGCGGCGCGGAGACGGCCCGCCTTGCGGTTCGTCCCCGCGCGGACCATGCCGTACCCGGTCAGGATCATCAATGCCAGCCAGACCAGACCGAAGCCGACCCATCGGCCCACCGACATGGACTCACCGAAGTAGAACACGCCCAGCAGGAACTGGAACGTGGGAGCAAGATACTGCAGCAGCCCAAGCGTGCTGAGCGGCAGCCGGGTGGCTGAGGCTGCGAAGAACAGCAGCGGGACCACGGTCACGACGCCGGTCGAGGCCAGCAGCGCCGAGTAGCCCCCGCCCAGCTGGCCGAAGGTGAGCGCGCCGGTAGTCTGCAGATAGATCAGGTACGCCAACGCCGGCGGGGTGAGGATGGCTGACTCAACGGTCAGCGTCTCTACCGCGCCGGCGTTCAGCTGCTTCTTCATCACCCCGTACGTGGCGAAGCTGCCGGCCAGTACCAACGCGATCCACGGCAGCTGGCCGTAGTCGATGGTCAGCACCACCACGGCTACCGCGGCCAGACCGACGCTGATCCACTGCACCAGCGCCAGCCGTTCGCGCAGCAGCAGCACCCCGACCAGGATGGAGAAGATCGGGTTGATGTAGTAGCCGAGCGCTGTCTCGAGCACATGGCCGTGGTTGACCGACCAGATGTACAGGCCCCAGTTGACCGAGATGGTCACTGCTGCGATCGCCAGCAGGCTGAGGTTCCGCGCACTGCTCAGCCGGCTCCACCACCCCTTCGGCACGGTGAAGACCAGCAGCACCACCGCAATCAGCAGCGACCAGATCACCCGGTGGGACAGCAGCTCCACGGCGCCGGACCGGTTGACCAGCGGCCAGAACAGCGGCACCAGGCCCCAGAGCGAGTACGCCGCCAGACCGTACCCGATGCCGCGCCGGGAGCGCTTCTCGCTCTCGACCTGCACCGGGTTGGCAGCTGCGTCGACCTGTGGCGCGGTCACCGATTCGTACGCATGAGTGCGCCTACCTGGCGTGACCGCTGCAGGTGAGCGCACCCATCATCAGCGCACATTCCAGGTGTCGCCGCCGGCGATCAGAGCCTGCAGAGCGTCGTCGTCGCCTGGCCTGGCGGCGGCCGCGTCGGCGACTTGTGCGCGGGAGAGATCGTCGTAGGTCGGGGCGGCGATGTCGCGGAACACTCCGATCGGGGACTGGTCGAGCACTCCGGACGCGGTCAGCCGGGACAGCCCGAAGGCGTACGTCGGATCGGCCCGGTAAGCATCGTGCACCACCAGGGCCTCCACCCCGACCTCGGCCACTTCAGCGACCGAGAACTCACCGGTGGCTGGGTCCCGAACCACGCCCAGCCGGCCCTCGACGCCGAAGATGATCGGCTGCCCGTGCCGGAGCGGGATGATGGCGTCCGCGGAGGTCTCTTTGTCCTTGATCACGTCGAACGCGCCGTCGTTGAAGATGGGGCAGTTCTGGTAGATCTCCACGAAGGAGGCGCCGCGGTGCGCAGCAGCCGCGCGGAGCACCTCGGTGAGGTGCTTGCGGTCGGAGTCGATCGTCCGGGCCACGAACGTCGCCTCGGCTCCCAGTGCCAGTGACACGGGGTTGAAGGGATTGTCCAATGACCCCATCGGGGTCGACTTGGTGATCTTGCCGATCTCGGAGGTGGGGGAGTACTGGCCCTTGGTGAGACCGTAGATCCGGTTGTTGAACAGCAGGATCGTGATGTTCACATTCCGCCGCAGGGCATGGATGAGATGGTTACCACCGATGGAGAGCGCATCACCGTCACCGGTAATCACGAACACGCCGAGGTCGGCGCGGGCAGTCGCCACTCCGGTGGCGATCGCCGGGGCGCGACCGTGGATCGAGTGCATCCCATAGGAGTCGACGTAGTACGGGAACCGCGACGAGCACCCGATGCCCGACACGATCACCGTGTTCTCGCGTCTGATGCCCAGCTCCGGCATGAAACCCTGGAAGGCGGCAAGCACGGCGTAGTCGCCGCAGCCGGGGCACCAGCGGACCTCCTGGTCGCTGGTGAAGTCCTTCCGGGTGAGCGGCTCCAGCGACAGCGGCACACCGGCGAGACCGTTTCGCGGTTCGCTCGCGGATGTGCCGACGCCGTTGCGCCCAGCAGTGGTCAGGATGTCGTCGACGGCGGTCACGCCTTCACTCCTTCGAGTTGGTCGATCTCGGACTCGAGATCGCGTGCCAGTTCACTGAGCGAGATGGGCAGCCCACGAACCCGGGAGTAGCTCTGGACGTCGACCAGGTACTTCCCCCGTAGCAGCAACGCCAGCTGGCCGAGATTCATTTCGGGCAGAATCACCCGGTCGTAGGACCTGAGGATCTCGCCGAGGTTGGCTGGGAACGGGTTGATGTGCCGCAGGTGGGTCTGGGCTACCGCCCGCCCGGTCTTGCGGACGCGTCGGACGGCGGCGGTGATCGGACCGTAGGTTGATCCCCAGCCCAGCACCAGTACTCGGGCTCCGTCCGGATCGTCCACCATCATGTCGGGGATGTCGCGGACGATACCGTCGATCTTGGCCTGCCGGGTGTGCACCATCTCTTCATGGTTGGCCGGGTCGTAGGACACCGCACCGGTGTCCTTGGCCTTCTCGATGCCACCGATCCGGTGCTGCAGGCCGTCGGTGCCCGGAATCGCCCACGGGCGGGCCAGGGTCTCGGCGTCGCGGCGGTATGGGTAGAACATGTCCTTGCCGGCCCGGTCGGTTCCGTTGGGCTGTACCGCGAAGTTGGGGTCGATGGGTGCGATCTTGGACAGGTCGGGCACCGGCCACGGCTCTGCGCCGTTGGCGATGTAGCCGTCGGACAGCACGATCACCGGGGTGCGGTACATGATCGCAATCCGAGTCGCCTCGATGGCGGTGTCGAAGCAGTCGGCCGGGGACTGTGCCGCGAGAACCGGGACCGGCGACTCGCCGTTACGGCCGAACATCACCTGCAGCAGGTCGGCCTGCTCGGTCTTGGTCGGAATGCCGGTGCTCGGGCCGGCCCGCTGGACGTCGATGATCACCAGCGGCAGCTCGGTCATCACCGCCAGCCCGATGGCCTCCGCCTTCAGCGCCATCCCCGGCCCAGACGTCGTGGTAACCCCGAGATGTCCGGCGAAGCTGGCACCCAGAGCGGCGCCCACCCCGGCGATCTCGTCCTCAGCCTGGAAGGTGGTCACCCCGAACCGCTTGTGCCGGCTCAGCTCGTGCAGCACGTCGGAGGCCGGCGTGATCGGGTAGGAGCCGAGGAACAGTGGCACCCCCGCCTTGTTGGCGCCGGTGATAAGCCCGTACGCCAGCGCCAGGTTGCCGTTGATCTGTCGGTACCGGCCGGCGGGCATCGGCGCCGGAGCGACCTCGTACCGCACCGCGAAGACCTCGGTGGTCTCGCCGAACGCGTACCCGGTCTTGAACGCAGCCAGGTTGGCGTCGCGGATGTCCGGCTTCTTGGCGAACTTCTTGGCGAGGAAGTTGATCGTGCCCTCGGTGGGGCGATGGTAGAGCCACGACAGCAGCCCCAGGGCGAACATGTTCTTGGCCCGGGAGGCGTCCTTGCGGCTCAGCCCGAACTGCTTGACCGCCTCGACGGTCATCCCGGTCAGGTCCAGCGCATGCAGCTGGTAGTCGGCCAGGGAGTCGTCCTCGAGCGGGTTGGAGGCGTATCCGACTTTGAGCAGGTTGCGCTTGGTGAAGTCAGCGGTGTCGGCGATGATGACGCCGCCGCGCGGCAGATCGGCGATGTTGGCCTTGAGCGCGGCCGGGTTCATCGCCACCAGCACGTCGGGACGGTCACCGGGGGTCATGATGTCGTAGTTGGCGAAGTGCAGCTGGAAGCTGGACACGCCTGGCAGCGTGCCGGCTGGGGCGCGGATCTCGGCCGGGAAGTTCGGGAGCGTCGAGATGTCGTTACCGAAGACGGCGGAGTCAGCGGTGAACCGGTCACCGGTGAGCTGCATGCCGTCGCCGGAGTCTCCGGCGAACCGGATCACAACGCGATCAAGGGTGTGGACCTGTTTCACCCGGAGTTGCCTTCTTCCTTGGCGTAGCTGTGCCTCAGACGAGGTGGGTCTGAGGGGGTCATGCCGTGGCCGCGTGGTGCGCGTTGCCCGTTTTTGGCATGAATTCCATGATAATGCGCCTCTGGATGAACCCCAGCATCATCCACCGCGTGGACTGCCGTAATCGGGGCCGCTGGATCCGAAGCAGGCAGCCCAACCGCAGTGGCCAGCGGGGGACGGTGCCGGCGCTAGCCTGGGTGTGTGGCGGGTGTGCAGTGGCTTGACTGGTACGGCGACCAGTCGCTGGTCGTGGTCGATGTCGGGCTCGCCTGTTGTGCCCTGGAGTTCGAGGTGGCGGCGACCGGCCGGCTGGGCGCTCCCCAGCTGGCTCCGGGTGGACGCGTCGTTGTGGTGGTGTCCGGTACGGTCACCGACCGGCTCGCACCAGCGGTGGCGGCCATGGTCGACGCCGCCCGGGCGTACGGGAACCAGCGTCCGATGGTGGTGTCCTTCGGTGCCTGTGCCTCCTCCGGAGGTCCGTACTGGGACTCCTACGCTGTCACCAAAGGTGTGGAACAGCTGGTCGAAGTCGACGTGTTCGTGCCGGGCTGCCCACCGCCACCGCAGGCGCTCACCGCGGTGCTGGACGACATCGCCGGTCGGGTGCCCCGATGACCACGTCCGCGGTCCCGGAGGAGGTGCCGCCACAGGAGTGGCTCGCCACCGTCGAGCGGGCGCGGAACCAGGGGTTCCACTATTTCGACTGGCTGGGCTGCACCGACGACATCGGTCGCTCCGACACCTTCCGCATCACCGTGATGCTGCGGGACCTGACGGCACCGGGCTTGAGCAGCCGGCTGCTGACGAGTGCCGTGCCACGAGATGTGCCGGTGCTGGACAGTATCCGTACCGTGTTCGCCGGCGCCGGCTGGCACGAGCGGGAGGCCGCCGAGCTGTTCGGGCTCGAGTTCCGCGGCGGTGACACCCGCCGGTTGCTGCTGAGCCCGACATTCCACGGCACGCCGCTGCGCAAGGACGAGGTGCTGGGCGCCCGAGCCGCGATCAGCTGGCCAGGCGCGAAGGAGCCGGGGGAGACCGACGCCTCCCCAAGCCGGCGGCGGATGGTTCCGCCCGGCGTGCCGGACCCGGACGTGTGGGGTGATCGGGACCTGGCCGAGGCGCCGGCAGCCGCGGCCGAGGTGGCCGCGTCTGCGACCGGGAGCCGAGTCCGCAGGAGGGGTCGATGACCGTTCCGGGACCCACTACGCACGGCTCGAACGGCTATGGGCTTAACGGCGATGGCTCGAACGGTCATGGCTCGAACGGCCATGGGTCGATCATCTTGATCGAGTCGAACTGCACGTCCTGCATGATCTGCGCCCGCGAGTGCCCCACCTGGTGCATCACCATCGACTCGCACACCGAGACGGTGGAGAACCTGCCGGCCGGTGCTCGGTCGCGGACGGAGAACGCGCTCGACCGGTTCGCTATCGACTGGTCGTTGTGCATGTTCTGCGGCATCTGCGTGGAGGAATGCCCGTTCGACGCTCTGGAATGGTCCAGCGGCCAGGCGTTACCGGGTCAGACCCTCACTGCGCTCACCGCAGAGATCGCCGACCTCACCCGGCAGCCAGGCGACTAGTCGGGACTTCCGCTCCGTGCCTGCCCCTGGCTGCGACCGATCAGGCGATCCGGTGGGCGTCGGGCCGGCGCAGGGTGCCGGTGCCGCCCTGTTGCCACGGATGCGGGCCCGACTCCGGACGGTAGTTGACGCCGAGGGCGTCCAACCGGGCCAGGTGGGCGTCCAGCCGGCCGCTGAACTCAGCCCAGGAGCGGCCCTCAGGGTTGGACCACGCCACCTCGCTGTGAGCGCAGCCGCGCGGGTACATCATGTACTCCACCCGACGCAGATTCGGCATGTACTCGGTCCACAGTTGGCACTGGGTGCCGAGGATGCGGTCGTGCTGGGCAGCCGGGATGCCGTCCAACGGTTCGAACCCGTACGCCGTCTCCGTGGTGATCAGGCCGCCAATCGCGTACTGCTCTGTTGGTTCGCTCCCCGGGTAGTAGTCGAAATAGGTGTGCGGCGACGGGGACATCACCACATCCAACCCCGCTTCGGCCGCGGTCACGCCATAGCTCGCGTCCCGCCAGGCCATGGTGACCGCGCCTTCAAGTGGGCCCTCGTCGTTGATCTCGTCCCAGCCGACCAGCTGTCGGCCACGCTCCGCTAGCCAGTCCCGCAGCTGTTCGGTGAACCAACGCTGCAGATGGTCGGGTCCGGGCAGGCCGCGGCGCTCGGCCAACGCCTGTGCTGCCGGGTTGTCCAGCCACTCCACCCGTGGGCACTCGTCCCCGCCGACGTGCACATATGGGCTGGGGAAGACATCGAGGAGTTCGGTATAGAGGTCCAGAACGACAGTCATGGCGTCGTCGGACATGTTCAGCACCTCGTTGAAGATGCCGAACGAGGTGGCGGTGGCGTACCCCGTCTCCGGATGGTTGCCGAGCTCGGGGTACGCGGCGAGCACACCCAGCACGTGCCCAGGGAACTCGATCTCCGGCACGACGGTGATCCCGAGCTGGGCGGCGTACGACACCAGGGCGCGAAGCTGGTCCTGGGTGTAGAAGCCGCCGTGCGGGGTGCCGTCGCCGTGCTCGTCGAGGTGCTTTCGAGTTTCGGTACGCCAGCTCGCCACCTCCTGCAGCCGGGGGTATTTGACAGACTCGAAACGCCACCCCTGGTCCTCGCTGAGGTGCAGGTGGAAGATGTTGTACTTGTGCAGCGCGGCGAGGTCGAGGAAGTGGAAGAGGTCGGGCAGCGGCATGAAGTGCCGGCCTACGTCCAGCATCACGCCGCGCCAGGCGAAGCGCGGCTGGTCCTCGATGGTGACGTAACCGATCTCCAGCGGGGCTCCGGTGGGAGCCGGCCGCAGCGCGGACGGCGGCAGCAGCTGCCGCAGCGTCTGGGTCGCCCAGTTCACGCCGCGGTCATCAGCTGCGGCGATGGCGATCCCGGAGCTGTCGACCACCAGCCGGTAGCCCTCTGCCGGCAGCGTCGCGTCCGAGGTGACTGTGACGGCGCCGCCCGCTGCCGCCGGCAGCGCTAAGCCGGTCCCGGGGGCGAGCAGCCGGCGGACGATGGCCGCGTGTGCCGGCGATGCGTCGATAGCGAGATCGGGCGGCAACGTGAAGGTTCCGGCGTGTGGGGTCACCGAGAGTGGCTGTGGGAGGAGGTTCACGCCAGCAGCGTATCCACGTCGCCATGCAGGTGAGCAACCACGGCGCAGATCAGTCGGGGACGGTTGATCAGTGCGAGGCGGGGGCGATCAGGTCACGGCCGAAGTCCTCGAGCGAGGTGACTCCGAGCTGGAGCATCACCTGGGCCAGCTCGGCCGTGATCGTCTCCAGGACACTCGACACTCCATCTTCACCCCGGGCCGCCAGTGCCCACAGCGCCGGCCGGCCGACGAAGACCGCCCGCGCGCCCATACTGAGGGCGGCCGCGACATGTTCACCGTTACGCAGCCCGCTGTCGACGTACACCTCCGCCGAGCCACCCACCGCCTGCACCACCTCCGGCAGCGCATGGGCCGAGCTGATCGAGGGCCCCATCCGGCGGCCGCCATGGGTGGAGACCACCAGACCGGATGCGCCGGCCTGGACACACTCCGCCGCGTCGTCGGCGCGGAGCACTCCCTTGACCAGCACCGGCAGACCACTGAGGTCAGCCAGCCAGCCGATGTCGTCGAACGTCAGCGAGAAGTCGACCTCGGTCGCGTCCGGCCCGGCGGCCGCGAGATCCTCCGCGGACAGGTTCGTCATCCGCGCCTTGCCAACGCTGTCCGGCCAGTTCCGCGGGTTCACAGTCGGCGGCAGCAGCGCCATCATGTCCACGGTGAGGATTAGCGCATGCGCTCCCGCCGTGACGGCCCGCTGCACCAGCAGCTCGGTCAGGGACCGGTCGCGGGTGACGTACACCTGGTACCACCACGGCGCGCCGGTGTCGGCGATGTCGGCGAACGGGACCGCGGTGTTGGTGGACACCCCCAGCAGGGAGCCGTGCTTGGCCACCGCCCGTCCCATGGCGATCTCGCCGGTGGGGTGGGCCGCCCGTTGCTGCGCCATCGGAGCCACCAGCACGGGCGTCGACACCGGGAGGCCCAACACGGTGGTGTCCAGCCGGACGTCGCTCAGGTCGCGCAGCACCTTCGGCCGGAACCTGACCGCGGACCAGTCGGCAATGCCTTCCGGCAGGCTGGATCCGGTACCGGCCGCGGCAGCGAAATAGCCCGCGACGTGCTCTGGCAGTGACTCGCGAGCCGCCGCCTCGAAGTCCTCGATCGTCATTCGAGGAGTATTTCGTGAACTGCTTTGGCGGGCACCACCGGGCGGGTGGGCCAAGAGCGGCGTTAGGTTATGGGCATGCCTAAGAACCACATTGCCGCTCCGTTGGAGGATCTTGTTCGGGGCCGGGTCGGGCGCGAGCTGCGGCGGCGCAACTGGCAGGAGCGCCTGATCAGCTACATCGGGTACGGCAACGACCAGTTCGTCCGCGTCCTCGGCCGGGTGGTGCTGACCCGTGGCCGACCCCCGGAGGAGGACGGCCGGGAGTGGCACTCTGCGGACCCGGACCGGCACCGTGGCTGGCGGGTGTTCTTCACCGCTCCGGCCGTCGGCGTACCGGTGACCGTCGACCTGCCTTCGGGTCCCCAAATCGCCACCACGGATCGCGGCGGTTACCTGGACGCGCGGTTCGAGGGCCACGGACTCGCCCCCGGCTGGCATGACGTGACGGTCCGCCTGGAGGGGCAGGACCAGGTCAGGGCCCGGGTGCAGATCATCGGGGCCGACATCCGCAACGGCCTGGTCAGCGACATCGACGACACCATCATGGTGACCGCGCTACCTCGACCACTGATCGCGGCCTGGAACACCTTCGTCCGGCACGAGAGCGCACGCGGGGTCGTACCGGGGATGCCCGAGCTCTACCGCCAGCTGTTGGACCAGTGGCCCGGGGCGGCGACGCTCTATCTGTCCACCGGGGCCTGGAACACAGCACCGACCTTGATCCGGTTCATGCAGCGCCACAAGTACCCGGCCGGACCGATGCTGATGACCGACTGGGGGCCCACCAACACGGGTTGGTTCCGCAGCGGCCAGGAGCACAAGCGCAACTCGCTGGAGCAGCTTGCCAAGGACTTCCCGAACATCCGGTGGACTCTAGTGGGCGATGACGGCCAGCACGACCCGGAGCTGTACGCCGAGTTCGCCGAGAACCATCCGGACCGGGTGGCGGCGATCGGGATCCGGCAGCTGACCGCCACCGAGCAGGTGCTGGCCCACGGTCTGCCGGTGCCGAACGAGGAAGTCCCCGGCGCTGTCCGCGGTCGGCGGGCGACAGAGAAGGCACCGGAGTACCGGGCGCCGGACGGGTTCGGCCTCGCCGAGAAGATGGTGCCCGCCGCCCAGGCGGCCTCAGCCGGCAGGTCGGACAGCGCCGCGGAGTAGCAGCCGCGAAGGCAGCAGCAGCGGCGACAGGCGGGCCGTTGTGGTGGTCGCGCGGGTTGCGGGAGACCCACCGGAGTTCGTCGCACAGCGACCGGCCCGGGCCGATATCGGCCCGGGCCTGCTCGGTCAAGCCTCGTCCGGTCAGGCCTCGCGGGTCTTGGGCGAGCTCTCCAGCGTCTTCGCGGGGTCGCTCTCCACTACGTCGCCGAGCACGTCGTCGATCTTGGTCAACAGCTCGGCTGGGATCTTCACCCCTGCCGCCTTGACGTTCTCGTGTACCTGCTCGGGCCTGGAGCCGCCGACGATGGCGGTAGCCACGTTCGCGTTCTGCAGGACCCAGGCCACGGCCAGCTGCGCCATGCTCAACCCGACCTCATCGGCGATGGGGCTGAGCTGTTGGACCCGGGTCAGTACGTCGTCGCTCATGAAGCGCTTGATGCTGTTCGCGCCGCCTTTCTCGTCGGTCGCGCGGGAACCCTCCGGCGGCTGCTCACCGGGACGGTACTTCCCGGTCAGCACGCCCTGCGCAATCGGGGACCAGACCACCTGGGAGATACCAAGCTCGGTCGACGTCGGTACCACCTCGGCCTCGATCACCCGCCACAGCATGGAGTACTGCGGCTGGTTCGAGATCAGCTGGAAGCCCAGCTCGGTTGCCAGTGCGTGGCCGGCGCGGAGCTGGTCGGCGGTCCACTCGCTGACTCCGACGTAGAGGACCTTGCCCATCCGGACGAGGTCAGCGAAGGCCTGCATCGTCTCTTCCAGCGGCGTCTCGTAGTCGAACCGATGTGCCTGGTAGAGGTCGACGTAGTCGGTCTGCAGCCTGGTGAGGGAGCCGTTGATGGCCTCCATGATGTGCTTGCGGGACAGCCCGAGGTCGTTGGGGCCCTTCGGCCCGATGGGACCGTACACCTTGGTCAAGATCTCGAGCGACTCGCGTCGTTCGCCCTTGAGTGCCTCCCCCAGGACGGTTTCAGCCGCGGTGTTGGCGTACACGTCCGCGGTGTCGAAGGTGGTGATTCCGGCATCCAGCGATGCCCGTACGCACTGGGTAGCGATCTCGTTCTCCACCTGCGACCCGTGGGTGAGCCAGTTGCCGTAGGTGATCTCGGAGATCTTGAAGCCAGAGTTGCCTAGATAGCGATATTCCATGGGTCCATATAACTAGCCCGGTTCCGCCCCAGCCGCGCGAGGGTCCTGCTAGGAGCGGCCAGCGGTGTGACGGGCCCGACCGGTGATGGCAGGTTTGGTCAGCGGTAGTTGGTGAACTGGACCGCGAAGTCGTAGTCCTGGTCCTTGATCAGAGCCTGGACAACCTGCAGGTCGTCCCGGCTCTTGCTGCTGACCCGCAGCTCATCACCTTGGATCTGGGCCTTGACGCCCTTGGGGCCTTCATCGCGGATCAGCTTGGTGACCTTCTTGGCGTTCTCCTGGCTGATCCCCTCCGACGTCGTGGCGGTGATCTTGTACAGCTTGCCGGATGACCGCGGCTCGCCGGCGTCGAGCGCCTTCAGGCTCACTCCGCGCTTGACCAGCTTGGACTGGAACACATCCAGGACCGCCTTCACCCGCTCTTCGGAGACGGCTTCCATCTCGATGGCATCCCCGGACCACCGGATCGAGGCGTCGGTGTTCTTGAAGTCGAACCGTTGATGGACCTCCTTGGCTGCCTGGTTCAACGCGTTGTCGACCTCCTGCCGATCCACCTTGCTGACAACGTCGAACGAACTCTCTGATGCCACCGCATGCTCCGTTTCGTACGTGTGTGATCGCGGCCCGACCCGTGCTGGACCTCCCGTGCTGGACCTATATTGTGCCCAATCGCAGTGGCCGCGCCATAGGGGTGTCCGTTGCCCGACCCGGCGACCGGCGAGCCGTCGGTATCGGTTTGGGCAGATCGTGGCGGGAGTTGCTATTGTTTCTCCGCGCCGCACGATTCACCTTCGAGCGGCCTGGCAGGTTGCCCGAGTGGCCAAAGGGAGCAGACTGTAAATCTGCCGGCTCAGCCTACGTTGGTTCGAACCCAACACCTGCCACATCGCCCAGCAGGCCTCGACTCCGGTCGGGGCCTGCTGCAGTTCAGGTGACGGGCTCTGGCGGGTGGACGCGATTCGCGCTCATCCTGTCGGAGTGTGTATCTTTGTGCGTCGGCGCCGGAGATGCGGCGTGCACAGTCAAGCCCCTATAGCTCAGTCGGTAGAGCATCTCCATGGTAAGGAGAAGGTCTGCGGTTCGAATCCGCATGGGGGCTCGAAGTTCGGTTACGGTGCCACCGCGCACCGACGGAGCCCCCAGGCATCAGCCGCGGGAAGCCGGTCAGGAAACTGGCAGCCGGGGTTCTCAGCGGGATAGCTCAGGCGGTAGAGCAAGCGGCTCATAATCGCTGTGTCGCGGGTTCGAGTCCCGCTCCCGCTACCAGGGTCGCTGACTGGGAACGCTTCGGCGACTCGGTCAGGATCGAAGCAGCACTCAGCACCACATCAACGACAGATTGAGGAAACAGCCATGGCCAGGAGCGCAGATGTGCGGCCGAAGATCACTCTTGCCTGCACTGAGTGCAAAGAGCGGAACTACATCACCAAGAAGAACCGGCGCAATGACCCCGATCGCCTGGAGCTGAAGAAGTTCTGCCCGCGCTGCCACAGCCACACCCCACACCGCGAAACCCGCTGAGTGCACACAAGGCTGGATGACAACGTCCGGCCATCCCGGGGGTGAGCTCTCGCAACTCTCCTCCACCCGTCAAGCCGCCCGCTTCAGCGGGCGGCTTCTTTGCCTACCCGGAAGGAACCGGTCATGGCCGCTGACATCCCGCTGATCGGCCTCGCCCACGGCAGCCGCCACCCCGGCGTCGCCGGCTCGATCGACGAGGTGATGGGTACCACCGGCCGCCTTGGCTCCGTCCCAACCGCGGCAGCGTTCCTTGACTTAGCCGAACCCGACCTCGCCGCGACCGCGGCCGCGCTGGGCGAGCGCGGTTTCCGCCGGGCTGTGGTAGTCCCGCTGCTGTTCACCAGCGCCTTCCACGCCACGGTCGACGTCCCGGGAGCCGTAGCCGCTGCCATCGCCGCAACCGGTGTGGACGTCACGATCGCCGACATCCTGGGTACGGGCGACGACATGCTCGCTGTGGTGGCTCAGAGCATGCGAGGCGCCCGGATCGCCGAGCAGACCGATGTCCTGTTGTACTCGGTGGGTTCCTCCGACGAGGCGGCCAACGACGCCGTCCAGGACCTCGCCGCGAGGCTGGCTGCCACCCGTACCGGCGCCGTGCGGGCCGCGTTCGGTACCCGGCCTCCGCGCGCCGCCTCGATCCTCGCCGAGCTGGAGCAGCCGGCGATCGTGCCGCTCTTCGTCTCCCCAGGACTGCTGCTGGACCCGCTGGTGACCCTGGCTGCTGAGCGGCAGCTCGTGATGGCGCCACCACTGGGTGACCTGGTGGCGCCCCTCCTGCTGCAGCGCTACGACGCCGCCCTGGCAAGGACCTGAGAATGGCGATCATTGACGCCCACCAGCACATCTGGGACCTGCGGCGCGCCCGGTACGACTGGTTGACCCCGACGATGCATCCGATCAACCGGACGTTCCACTTCGACGAGGTGGTGCCCGAGCAGCGGCAAGCCGGCGTTACCGCCTCCGTGTTGGTCCAGGCAGCCGACTCGGCAGCGGACACGGCAGTGATGCTGGAGGCGGCTGCGCGCCACTCCCGCGTGGTCGGAGTGGTCGGGTACGTGCCGTTGGACCGACCCGAGGAGGCTGCGGAGCAGCTGGTCGAGCTGCGGCGCAACCCCGTGGTCGTCGGGATCCGAAACCTGATCCACGACCAGCCAGACCCGGACTACCTGGTGCGCCCGGAGGTGGAGGACGGCCTGCAGGTGCTGGCCGATGCGGGCGTGCCGTTCGACCTCGTTTCGGTGCTTCCGCGCCATCTGGAGCTGCTACCAGGGATCCTGGAGCGGCACCCCACCCTACGGGTCGTGATCGATCATCTCTCCAAGCCACCCATCGGAGAAAGCAGCCGGGAACCCTGGTGGACGCTGATCGGCGAGGCTGCCCAGTCTCCGCAGGTATTCGCCAAGGTGTCCGGGCTGTACCCGGGCACAAATCCCAGCAACTGGTCGACGGCGAGCATCCGGCCCTTCGTGGAGCGAGCGCTGGAGGTCTTCGGCGCTGACCGGCTGATGTACGGCGGCGACTGGCCGGTATCGGTGCTGGCCGGTGGCTACTCAGCTGTCTGGGCCGGACTTCGTCCGCTCTTCGACGAGCTGCATGAGGCCGACCGGGATGCCGTGCTGAGCGGAACAGCCATCCGCTGCTACCAGCTCCCGCCTGAGCTGTTGGCGCGAGCGGGAATCGAGCCAGAGGAAACCCAGGAAAGTCACACCAGCTGAGGCCGGCCCGGTGGGGTCTCGCTCAGCGACCGACGGCGGCCGCAACTGTGTGACATTTCTGGGTTGATTCCACCGCACCACTCCCGAACCGCGCTGCTGGAGGACTCCGTTAGCGTTGAGCCATGGCCATCACCGAAGCGCACGCCGGCCGTTCCTACCCGCCGACCGCTCCGTACGTGGTGTCCGCAGCGAAGATCGCCGAGTTCGCCGCCGCCATCAAAGACCTCAACCCTGCCTACGCAGGTCCGGAACCGATCGCTCCACCGACCTTTGTGGTGGTCATTTCCAGTGCCGCCTGGCAGGCCATGTTCGACGACCCCGACCTGGACCTGGCGCTGCGACGGGTGGTCCACGCAGACCAGCGGTTCGACTACCGACGACCGTTGCGGACCGGTGACACGGTGACCGCCCGGCTCACCATCAACAAGGTACGGGCGCGCGGCGCTGCCGACATCATCTCCTCCTCCGTCGAGGTCGAGACTGTGGCCGGGGAGCTCGTCTGCACCGCCAGCGCCACCTTCCTGCACTCCCACGAGCCGGCCGCATGAGCGGCCTGACAACGGCGGATGTCGAAGTCGGCACCCAGCTGCCGCCGCTCACCGTCCACCTCACCCGAGCGGACCTGGTCCGCTATGCGGGAGCGTCCACCGACTTCAACCCGATCCATTACTCGGAGCGGTTCGCCGCCCAGGTCGGGCTGCCCGACGTCGTTGCCCACGGCATGCTCACCATGGCCGGAGCGCTGCGGGTGGTCACCGACTGGGTCGGCGACCCCGCCCGAGTCACCTCCTACTTCGCCCGCTTCACCAGACCGGTGGTGGTACCCGACGACGACACCGGTGCGGAGGTGAGGTTCTCAGCCGCAGTCACCGCCGTGGACGGCGACCTGGTCACCATCGGCATCGACGCGGTGTCGGCGGCCGTGAAGGTGCTTGGTGCGGCGCGGGCCGAGGTCGATCTCGGGCCCCGAGGGTGAGCACCACCGAGGCGCGATGCGGGGTGGACCTCTCCGCCTACACCACCCTCCGCGTCGGCGGTCCAGCTCGACGACTGGTCACCGTAACCACCGAACCGGAGCTGATCGAGTGCGTGCGCGACCTCGACGCCGCAGCTGAACCGGTGCTGGTTCTCGGCGGCGGATCCAACCTGCTGGTGGGCGACGCCGGGTTCGACGGCACCGTCGTAAGAATCGCAACTACGGGTATCAGGGCCGACGTGTCCGCCTGCTCCGGTTCCATCGTCACCGCCGCGGCGGGGGAGGACTGGGACGAGTTCGTCGCATACACGGTGGAGCAGGAGTTCAGCGGGCTCGAGACGCTGTCCGGGATCCCCGGACTGGTCGGCGCCACGCCGATCCAGAACGTGGGGGCGTACGGCAGCGACGTGAGCCAGACCGTCGAGACCGTACGGACCTGGGACCGGCGAAACAACCAGCGCAAGACCTTCGCGAGCGCGGACTGTGGGTTCGGTTACCGCACCTCGCGGTTCAAGGCTGAGCCCGGCCGCTACCTGGTCCTCTCTGTCACCTTCCAGCTCCGGCTGGGCACCCTGTCCGCCCCGATCCGCTACACCGAGCTGGCAAAGCGCCTCGGCGTGGAGATCGGGCAGCGGGTCGACACAGCCCGCGTCCGAGAAGCGGTGTTGGCCCTTCGGACGGGAAAGGGGATGGTGCTGGACTCCGAGGACCCGGACACGTGGAGCGCCGGCTCCTTCTTCACCAACCCCATCCTCGACCCCGACCAGGCCGACCGGTTGCCGAAAGCAGCACCCCGGTACCCAGCCGATGAAGGGGTCAAGACCAGCGCCGCCTGGCTGATCGAACACTCCGGTTTCGGCCGTGGTTTCGGCGACGGTGCGGCCACGTTGTCGACCAAACACACTCTGGCCCTGACCAACCGCGGCGGGGCCGACGCTGAAGCGGTACTTTCTCTTGCCCGACAGGTGCGCGACGGCGTCCGCGCCACCTTCGGCATTCACCTTGTCCCCGAGCCCGTACTGGTGGGTTGTGAACTGTGAACCGAAAAGAACAGCTGTCCGTTTGGGCACCCAAAGCGCAGCACGTGACGTTGGTCATTGCTGACCGCCGCTTCCCGATGCGGCGTGATGACGGCGACTGGTGGCGCCCCGGCGAGGAGCTGACCGACGACCTGGTCGACTCCGACGTCGACTACGGCTTCCTGGTCGACGACAGCGACAAGCCGCTGCCGGACCCGCGGTCCCGGCGCCAGCCGAACGGCTTACACGAGCTGTCGCGCACGTACGAGCCCACCAGTTATGCCTGGGGTGACCAGGCCTGGACCGGACGGCAGCTTGCAGGCGGCGTCATCTACGAGATGCATGTCGGCACGTTCACCCCAGAGGGGACGCTGTTGTCGGCGATCGACCGGCTGGACCATCTGGTCGGGCTCGGGATCGACTTCGTCGAGGTGATGCCGGTCAACGGGTTCAACGGGACCCACAACTGGGGCTACGACGGGGTGCTCTGGTACACCGTCCAGGAGCAGTACGGCGGTCCGGCCGCGTACCAGCAGTTCGTCGACGCCTGCCACCAGCGAGGGCTGGCAGTGATCCAGGACGTGGTCTACAACCACCTCGGCCCGAGCGGCAACTACCTGGCGCTGTTCGGCCCGTACCTGAAGGAGGGTCGCGGCAACACCTGGGGCGACTCGGTCAACCTGGACACCGAGAACTCCGACGAGGTACGCCGCTACATCATCGAGAACGCCTTGATGTGGCTGCGCGACTACCACGTCGACGGGCTGCGGCTGGACGCGGTGCACGCGCTGGTCGACACCCGCGCCACCCACCTGCTGGAGCAGATGGCGATCGAGGTGGACGCGCTCAGCGCATTCGCCCGCCGGCCGCTGTCGCTGGTCGCGGAGTCGGACATGAACGCCCCACGTCTGATCACCCCGCGCGAGGCGGGCGGCTACGGCCTCGCCGGCCAGTGGAGCGACGACTTCCACCACGCCCTGTACGTCAGCCTGACCGGTGACACCACCGGGTACTACGCCGACTTCGGCTCCCTGGAGACGCTGGCCAAGGTCTTCCGAGCCGGGTTCTTCCACGACGGCACCATGTCCACCTTCCGCGGGCGCCACCACGGCGCCCGAATTGACACCCAACGGATGCCGACCTGGCGGTTGGTGGTCTTCTCCGACAACCACGACCAGATCGGTAACCGCGCCGCAGGAAACCGGCTCTCGTCCTGGCTGAACGCGGACCAGCTGCGGCTCGCGGGTCTGGTCACCCTGCTCAGCCCGTTCACCCCGATGATCTTCATGGGGGAGGAGTGGGGAGCGTCCACCCCGTGGCAGTTCTTCACCTCCCACCCCGAGCCAGAGCTCGGGGAGATCGTGGCCAAGGGCCGGGTCGAGGAGTTCGCCCAGATGGACTGGGATATCAGCACAGTGCCAAACCCGCAGGACCCGAGCACGTTCACCAACTCAAAGCTGAACTGGGACGAGATCAGTGGGGGCAGCCACGCCAAGCTGCTCGAGTTCTACCGCCGGGTGATCGAGGTACGCCGCACATACCCGGATCTCACCGACCCTCGGTTCGACCGGTCGGCGGCCAGCTGCAGCGATGAGGACGGCTGGTTGATGGTGCAGCGCGGTGAGATCGTGATGGTGGTCAATTTCAGCGAGTTCGCTACGGAGGTGCCGCTGACCGGACCGGTCAGCACAGTGCTGGAAGTCGGTTCGGCGGCCATCTCGGGCGACACAGCAAAGCTGGGCGCGCACAGCGCGGTGGTCGCCTCCATCCTTTGATCTGCTCCTGTCGGTGACCGGACGGGCGCGGCGCTGAGCTCGTACCATCGGGGCATGAGCCTCGACCCCAGCATCGTCGCGTTCGCCCGGCAGCCCAACTTCGCTGCTTTCACCACAATCCGGCCCGACGGCCATCCGGCAACGCAGCCGATGTGGGTGGATGCCGACGACGACCACATCCTGTTCAACACCGAGCGGCATCGGCGGAAGTTCCGCAACGTGGAGGCAGACCCGCGAGTCACGGTGATGATCATGGACAAGGCCAACCCGTACGACTACGTCGAAGTGCGCGGGACAGTGGTGGAGATGGTCGGTGGTCAGGAAGCACGAGCCCATATCGACCAGCTCTCGCTCAAGTACACCGGCCAGCCCTACGGGACACCGATTGAGAGTGAGCGCGTCATCCTCAAGATTCGGCCGATAGCGACGTCGGAGAAATCCAGCTGACGTCGAGCGCCGGTTACAGTGGCCTCAAACCGCGATAACGCAGCGGCTGATCTCTCGGTGATCTGGTGACGATATGGGTGACAAGCAGGTGGATGAGGGTACTGCCGGTGAGCAGGCGGTCGAACCGGTCGACGAGACGACCATTGTGGTGGGGCACGACGGCTCGAAGAACGCCAACGAGGCGCTGAGAGTCGCTCTCAAGCTGGGGCATGAGCTCCACTCGCCGGTCACCGTAGTAAGGGCGTGGTCGATCGCCACCGCCCCGCGTCCGGCCAGCTGGAAGTTCGGCTACGTCTGCTCCTTCGACGAGCTTGCAGAAGCTGTGCACAACGACCTGGTGGCCAAGAGCCAGCCGGTGGTGGACATGTTCCCTGACGTGAAGTTGACCTACCGGGAGTACAACGCCAACCCGGCCAAGACCTTGATCCAGGCGTCGAAGGGTGCGCGGCTGCTGGTGGTTGGAGCGCGCGGGCTCGGGGGGTTCAAGGAGATGGTGCTCGGCTCGGTCAGTGACCAGTGCGTGCGGTACGCCCGCTGCCCGGTGCTGGTCACCAAACGCACCTCCGTGGCGACGAGCGACTCACCGCCGTAATCACGGCCACGCTCGGGTCAACCTAGAGCGCGGGTGGGATCAGCCGGTCGGCGCACCAGCATCCCGGTCCCCAGCCAGCACGCTCAGCCGAGCCGAATCTCCCGCTTGAGGATCTTCCCGGTCGGACCTTTCGGCAGGGTGCCGAACCGGATGATCCGGGGGAACTTGTAGGCGGCGACCCGGTCCTCGACCCATTCCCGCAGCGCGTCCTCGGTGACCGCCGCGCCCTCGCGGAGGGTTACCAGGGCGGCGATCTCCTCGCCATGCTCGGCATCGGGTACGCCGAAGACGGCCGCCTCGGCGACATCGGGATGGCTGTAGAGCACCTCCTCGACCTCCCGCGGGTACACGTTGAAGCCGTTGCGGATTATCAGGTCCTTCAGCCGGTCCACGATGGTGTAGTAGCCGCCCGCGTCCCGGGTGGCCAGGTCCCCGGTGTGGAACCAGCCACCCCGCATCGCCTCCGCTGTGGCCTCGGGCTGGTTCCAGTAGCCCTTCATCACGTTCTCACCGCGGATGACGATCTCGCCGATCTCGTCGTCGGCGACAGGGTTGCCGTTGGCGTCCCACAACTGGAACTCCACGCCCCGGATCGGGGTGCCGATGGTGCCTGCCTTGCTGGGCCGGTCGGGATGGTTGAAGGACGCGATCGGAGAGGTCTCAGACAGCCCGTAGCCTTCGAGCAGCGTCACCCCGAAGGTCTGCTCCATCCCGCGCAGCACCGTCAGCGGCAGTGAGGCGCCACCGGAGACAGCAGCTCTCAGCGTGGTGGTGGAGAACCGACCCGGGTCCTTCACCGCCAGCAGGGCGTTGTACATGGTGGGCACCCCCAGGAAGACGGTGACCCGGTCGCGCTCCACCACCTGCAGCGCCGCCTCACCGTCGAACTTCGGCAGCAGGGTCAGGCAGGCGCCGGCTGCGATAGCGGCGTTGAGGCCGACGGTCTGGCCAAAGGAGTGGAACAGTGGCAGCCCTCCGAAGACCACGTCTCCCGGCGCCAAAGGCACCAGCGTCTCGATGAACGTACGCACGTTGCTGCTCAGGTTGGCGTGGGACAGCTCCGCCCCCTTGGGGGTGCCCGTGGTACCGGAGGTGTAGAGGATGACGGCGGTGTCGTCGCTGCTCCGCTCCACCACCGTCGAGGTGGGCTCGGTCTGAGCCAACAGGGCGTCGAACTCCCCAGGAGTGGTGACGATGACATCGGTACCGGTGGTGCTCGCGGCCTTGGTGGCCTCTTCGGCGAACATCGGGAACACCACGGCCACGGACGCGCCGCAGTCCTGCCAGACGAAGGCCACCTCAGCGGCTATCAGCAGCGGGTTCATCGGTACGACCACCGCACCGAGGCGCAGGATGGCGTAGTAGACGACCGGGAAGTAGCCGACGTTGGGCATGATCAACGCCACCCGGTCGCCAGCGGCTACCCCGTGGTTGGCCAGTACGGTGGCGCACCGGGCAGCCGTCGCGTCCAGGGCCTCGTAGGTGAGGATGGCCTCGCCCTGCTTGATCGCGGGCAGCGTGGGGTCGGTGGCCGCGCGGACCAGAGGCCGGGCGCCGGCC
>CADCUO010000036.1 GCA_902805915.1 uncultured Propionibacteriaceae bacterium
ACCGGGGGAGCTCCAGCGCCCCCCTGACGAGGGCTACACGGGCCAACGCTGCTACGCCTCTGGCGGACGCACTTGACCCCTTTGCCAGAAGCGTCCCCGAAACGTCCCTTGAGCTCTGTCACTAGGACGGCCGACGGACAAAGCGCGGTGAACGCCCGAGCCTCATCCATATATCTTGTTTCCGACTCGACGAATCTGATCCGTAAGCGTTCCGTCTGCGGGGAATGCACCCGCGTCCGCCGAGGGGTCGGCTTGACCGCCAGCGCTGAAGTGTTCGGCGGAGCCGGGCGATCCCGGGGATCGGCCAGCTGTCGACGATCTTGATGGCCAGCCGCCGTCCGGCGGGTGGGTCGCGCTGGTGGTAGACCTGCCGCAGCGGCTGGCCCCACTGTCACCGGGTGGGCGTTGATCGGCGCCAGAGGGCGTAGGCGATGGCGCCGATGACGGCGAAGAGGCCGACGAGGAGGTAACCCGTGTGTTCGGTGCTGGTGGTGGCTATGGCCTTAAATGCATCCACATCGAGGCCGGCTTGTTCGGTCAGGAGGGTGGCTGTGGCGAGGGTTCCTACGGTGAGGGCGGAGATGATCCCGACACCGGTGATGATCAGGTTGAAGTTGATTTTGCGTTTGGGGTCGTCGTGGGCTGACTCATACATTTTGAGCATCATCAAGCCGTTGGCGGTGTCGCCTAGCGTCATGGCGGCGGCGAAGAGGAAGGGTAGGGACAGCAGCGACCAGGCTGAGGCACCGGCCATGGCTGCGATACCGGTGATCACCAGCAGGCCGATCTGGCTGCTGGTGTCGAAGCCGAGGGCGAACAGGAAGCCGATCAGGTAGATGTGTCGCGGGTGCTTGACCCGCCGCAGCGGCGCGGTCATGGCTTTGGCGGCCGGTCCTCGGGGCATGAGCTCCTCGGGCGTGACCGGCAGCTGCGGGTTCCGCTGCAGCCGGCGGCGTAGCTGCAGTGCGGCGGTGAAGGCTGCCAGGTTGGCGATGGCCACCAGCAGCAGGTACAGACCTGAGACGGTCAGACCGATGATGCCGAGGATGCGGGCGGCTGAGGAGCTTTCGTCCAGGGCCACCTTCACGACTCCGACCCCGCTGACCGCCAAGATGCCGGTCAGGATCACGACGGTGGCGTGGCCGGTCGAGAACGCGAGCCCGACCGAGGCCGGACGCCGTCCTTCCGCGACGAACTTGCGGGTGGAGTTGTCGATCATCGAGATGTGGTCGAAGTCGAAGGAGTGCACCAGCCCACGGACGTAGGCCAGGCCAGCTGCACCGATGATCACGGCGCCGGCGGGAGCAGTGAGCACGTTGGAGGCGAGCAGCCCCAGACCGATGAGGTGCAGCGCGGCGATGACGACGACCGCCGCGGTCACCCGGACCTTGAACGAACGGGCCTCTCGTCCCTCGGTCGTCAGAAGCGAACGAAAGCCGGTGGTCTCCAGGGCGGTGGAGCTCGTGGCGGTGTCGGTCACGAGTTGTCCTGCCGATAGCGGGGAAGGATCACCCGCTAGACGCTACCTCTGCAGATGTCTAGTTGGACATACCTGATGGGCACCAATCGCTCCCCCTGCTGCTGCTCGTAGCCGATCGTCAATCGGATTGGTCCAGAGCCAGAAAAAGATAATCTGTCGCAGACCTTACTCCAGCCTGATGGACGTGGTTCACTCAGCAGGTCTCAGCGCTTCGGGGGCGCACCCACAACGGCAAGGGGAACAACATGATTCAACGAGCCCGCCGACGCAGCGTCGGCGCTGCGATCGCCGTGGTCGGCCTGGCCACGCTCGCGACCTCGGGCGCGATGCTCGCAGGGCCAGGACTGGCTACGGCGTCCAGCCACCGGGAGGCGCCGCTCACCCTTCAGGATCCGCTGGTGGACAACACTGACGTGTACGCGTTCGTGTCGCCCGATGACAAGGACATGGTGACGCTGGTCGCCAACTTCGCCCCCTTCTCGGTGCCTGGGCAGGGCCCGAACTTCTACCCTTGGGCGGACAAGGACGAGGCGCACTACGACATCAAGATCGACAACGACGGCGACGCCAAGCCCGACCACACGTTCCGCTACACGTTCACCACCAAGGACAACCGGGGCGACGTGGACTACGGCGACAAGGCCGCGCCCGGCACCTTCCTCTACAACAACGGGCCGGTCAACTCCGTCAAGGACGAGACGCTGCTGTTCAAGCAGTTCTACACGGTCACCGACATCACCGGAGGTGACAGAAAGGTCCTGGTCAAGAACGCACCGGTGGCCCCGGACTTCGTCGGTGAGGCCTCGATGCCCAATTACGCCGCGCTGCGTGACGAGGCCATCGTCGACGTGGACGGCGGCGGGAAGACGTTCGCCGGTCGCGCCGAGGACCCCTTCTTCTTGGACATCCGGGTGTTCGACCTGCTCTACGGCGGCGACCTGTCGGAGCGCGGCGACGACACCCTGGCAGGGTTCAACGTCAACTCCATCGCGTTGCAGCTGCCGATCGAGAGCCTGACCGACGGTGACGACCCCGTGCTCGGCGTGTGGTCGACGACTTCTCGGCCGGGCTCGCGCGTCATGGAGGCCGACGGCACTCAGGGGTACGAGGGCGACTTCGTGCAGGTCTCCCGCCTCGGCAACCCGCTGGTCAACGAGGTCGTCATCCCAGCGAACCTGAAGGACGCCTTCAACTCGTTGAAGCCCGAGAACGACGCGAGCGTTGAGCCCGCCGTGGACCGGGTGCTGAGGCCTGAGCTGCCGGTCCTGGTCGAGAGCATCTACGGCATCAAGGCACCCAAGACCCCGCGCGACGACCTCTTCACCATCTACCTCACCGGTCTGAAGGGTCTGAACCAGCCGGAGGGCAAGGTGCAGCCCGCGGAGATGCTGCGGCTGAACACCTCCATCCCGCCGACCGGGGAGCCCAACCGGCTCGGGGTGCTGGCGGGCGACAACGCCGGCTTCCCCAACGGCCGGCGCCTCGCTGACGATGTCCTCGACATCTCCATCCAGGCCGTCGAGGGTGCGGTCAAGGTGGACGGTCAGGGCGGCAAGGCCACGGGTGTGGAGATCGTCAAGCCGCTCGCCACCGGTGACCTGGTGGACCGCAACGACAAGAAGTTCGGAAAGGCCTTCCCCTATCTGGCGCTGCCGTACTCCGCGACCGACGTCGCCGGTGTCCGTGGCGTCAGCCCCACCGGAGGCATGAACGCCGGCGGGGGTGGAACCGCTGGCACGGCAGCTGCTGGGACTCCGGTCCCGCTCAGCACCACCTCGGTTGCCGGGCCGGTCGCCGGACTCGCCGGCGGTCTGGTTCTGCTCGGCGCCGGCGCCGTCGTGCTTTACCGCAGCCGCACCAGGACGGATGGCTAGCAGCAGGCGGACGACCCCCACCGTCGCCGGGACGGGCAGCGATGCCCGTCCCGGCCTCGGTGGGCCTGATGTCGTCACTGCCGAGGACTGGGAAGCTTGGTACCGAGCCAGCCACGTCGACCATCGCACACCCGCGGCCAGGCGGCGAGCGGACGATCGAGCCGCCAACTCCCGACGGTTGACGTGGCGGCGCGCCGCGACGATCACCACCGGCACAGCAGCGGTGCTGGCGGTGTTCAGCTCCGGAGTCCTCTACGCCGATCTCCGTCGTGCTCCCATACCAGCCGCCGCAGTCGCCCAACCGGTCGCCTCTACAGCGGCCGCGCCGTCGCCGGCAGCGCCGTCCCCGTCCAAGGTGATCGTCCAGGCGCCGGCCAACGTCCCCCTGGTCGCCGAGCCGGTTGGGGCGGTGCGGGGGGCACCGCCGGTGCAGCTCAGCATTCCCGCCCTGAACATCGACCAACGCCTGGTCGGGCTGCGGGTCAAAGCCGACCAACAGCTCGAGGTGCCCCAGTCCTATGACGACATCGGCTGGTGGAGCACCGGCCCTGTCCCGGGTGACCCGGGCGCGGCCCTGATGGTGGGTCACCTGGATAGCAAGAACGGGCCCGCGGTGTTCAACGGCCTGCCTTCGCTCACCAAGGGCGCCACCATCTCCGTCCGCCGAGCCGACGGCACGCGCGTGAAGTTCGCGGTCAACAAAGTGCAGTCCTTTCCCAAGGACGATTTTCCCGATGAGCTCGTCTACCGCACCGAGGGCCGAGCGTCACTGCACCTGGTGACCTGTGGGGGTACCTACGATGCTTCAGACGGGTACCGCGACAACGTGGTGGTCTTCGCCGATCTCATCGAACCCAAGAAGGCCACGAAAGCCAAAGCGGCCAAGGCGAGAAGCACCAGCAAGGGAAAGCACTCCGACGGCCAGGCGAAGAGTTCCGATAAATTCGAGGCCGACTCTAGTAGAGCGAACGAAGTCATCGCCGACGCCATCAAGAAGGGCAGGACTGGTGCAGCCAAGTCCAAGGAGGACCAGCGCCAAGGTGACTAGCAGATTCAGGCGCTCCGCGGCCATGACGATCGCAGTGTTGGGGCTGGGGGTCGCCCTGTTCAGCATTTCGGGAGTGTTGGCGTCGCCGCGAGACGACCTGGCTTCTCCTCCGGCCCTCGAGGCGACGGCACCGGACAACAGCACCGCCCTGCTGCAACAGCGCATCGAGCGCCTTCCCGGTGACTACGCTGCGTGGAGCGCGCTGGGCACGGCGTACCTGGATGAAGCGGCGGCGACCGCGAACCCTGCCTACTACAGCAAGGCGGAGGGAGCTTTCGAGCGGTCGTTGGAGATTCGACCGGCGGAGAACGCGGCGGCGGTGACCGGCCAAGCAGCGTTGGCTGCCTCCCGACACGATTTCCGGTCGGCGCTGAAGCTGGCCCGGGTCTCCCAGCGCTTCAACGCCTACAGCGCCGCCAATCAGGCGGTGCTGGTTGATGCACTGGTGGAACTCGGGCACTACAGGAGGGCCGAGGTCGAGCTGCAGCGCATGGTGGACCTCAAACCCTCCGTCCCGGCCTCTACCCGCGTCTCCTACTACCGCGAGCTCCATGGGGACATCGACGGGGCGCGAGAGGCCCTGCAGCAAGCTGACGCGTTCGCCTCCCGCACCAACGACAAGGCCTTCATCGACCGCTATCTCGGTGAGCTCGCCTTCTCCACCGGCGACCTCACCTCAGCCTTGGAGCACTATGACCGAGGGCTCGCGGCAGCGCCCCGCAACGCCGCGCTGCTAGCCGCACGAGCCAAGGCGCAGATGGCCGCCGGGAAACTGGCGGAGGGGCTGGACGACTACCGCACATCAACCGCGATGGTGCCTGAACCCACCGTCATCGCCGACTACGCTGCAGCGTTGAGGGCGGCAAATCGGACGACAGAGGCGGCGCAGCAAGACGCGTTGACCCGCACCACCTACACGCTGCTGCGGAGCAGCGGCTCGAACGTGGATCTAGAGCTCTCCTCGTTCGAAGCCGCCTCCGGGAACGGCACGGCCGCCGTGGCAGCCGCCCGGCGCGAGCACCGCCGGCGGGTCAGCGTGCACACCGAAGATGCTCTCGGCTGGGCGCTGCACGTAGCCGGCGAGGACGAGGCCGCGTTGAAGCACGCCAGGGCGGCCGAGAGACTCTCCAACACCAATGCTGTCTTCGCCTACCACCGAGGCATGGTCGAGCACTCGCTGGGCATGAAGACAGCGGCCCGACAGTCCCTGCAGCGGGCGCTGCGGCTCAACCCCCACTTCTCGCTCGCCGGCTCGGCAGAAGCACGGCGCACGCTACAGAGGCTGAACCGATGACATCCGTGGTCGTCCTTCGAGCGGTTCGAGGGACCTTCGCGTCGGTCGTCGGAGCGCTGGTTCTGTCGGCCCTCGGAGCAGCACCCGCCGGCGCCCACCCTCTCGGCAACTTCACCGTCAACTTCTCGAGCAGCATCCGGGTCGAGCCAGCCGCAGTCGCGGTCTCGGTGGTGGTGGACACCGCCGAGATCCCCACCGTGCAGATGTTCCCCAGCGCGGCGACCGGCGTGGACGACGCCACAGCGACGACCTACCGTGCCGAGCGGTGTGCGGAGGCAGCCAGCGCAGCAGAGGTGCGGCTGGACGGTGTTCGGGTTCCTCTTTCTGTGCGAAGCTCGGAAGTCACCTTCCCTCCCGGCGCAGCGGGCCTGCCCACCACCCGCCTCACCTGCAGCCTCCGGACTCCCCAGGGGCCGAGCACGGTGGGCGCCGTGCTCACCTACCGCTTGCCGTTGCAGGCAGAGCGGCTGGGATGGCGCGAGATCACCGCAGGAGGGGACGGAGTGGAGTTGGCCAACTCCACTGTCCCCGCCAGCAGCCCTTCGGCCGTGTTGACTGCCTATCCTGAAGATCTGCTCTCCGCCCCGCTGGACGTACGAGACGCCAGCATGATGATCCAGAGCGGAACTGGAGTGGTGGCCGGCGGCAGTGCCCCTGGAGCCCCTGCCGACTCACTCACGCGTGGCGTGGACAGGCTCACCGGCGCCTACACCAACCTGATCGCCTCCCACAAGCTCACGGTGCCGTTCGGCCTGCTGGCGGTGGTGCTCGCGATCGGGCTGGGGGCGATGCACGCCTTCGCACCCGGCCACGGTAAGGCACTGATGGCCGCCACGCTGGTGGGCCGCGAAGGCACTCTCCGCCAAGCCGTCACCATCGGCCTGTCGGTGACCGTCACCCACAGTCTCGGCGTGCTGCTGTTGGGACTGGCTCTCACCGTCACATCCCTGGCTGCTCCTGAGCGGGTCTACCCCTGGCTGGGACTCGTCAGCGGAGTGCTGCTGATCGCCATCGGGATCACCCTGCTGCGCGCGGCGATGCGTCGTCCACCGGTTTTCCTGGCGGCCGCGCACGAACATGCCCATCACGGCCACGCACACCACACCTCCGGCCACGGCCACTCGTACGACCACACCGATGACGTCGAGCGCGCGCACGGATCCGCGCCTCACTCCCACGGATTCTTCTCCCACACCCACCAGCCGGCCCAGCTGGGCACGCGGAGCTTACTGGCGGTCGGCTTCACCGGCGGCCTCGTTCCCAGCCCCTCCGCGTTGCTCGTCCTGCTCGGCGGCATCGCGCTCGGACGGACATGGTTCGGGGTCGTCCTCGTCGTCGCCTACGGTGTCGGAATGGCCGCAGCGCTGGTCGCCGTCGGGCTGGCTCTGGTCCGAGGTAGGAATTGGCTCGAACGGCACGCCGACCGGTTCACCCCGAAGGGCCGCGGCACCGCAGCAGCCAGATTCGCACGTCGTTGGCTTCCGGCCGCCACCAGCTCCCTCGTCATCATGATCGGGCTCGGCGTAGCCGCCCGCGCCGCATCCTCCATCTAGCCAGGCCGGGCGGAGAAGCTCACACTCGCAGCAATCCTGTCTCTACCGCCCTCCGAATCACTTCTGAACCCGAATTAAGGTGGTATCCAGCTGACCCTCAGCACCTGACCGACCAGGGCCGAGTGGTCCGGGTCGACGACTAGATCTGGTGGGTGAGCCCACCGGCAGCACCACCTTGCCGCACGGATCGGGGACTGCGCGCTTCACCCAACCGATCCACCCCGGAAGGACAGCGATGACCACGCTGACGGAGCGAAGTCTCGAGCCCGAATCTCGGCCCGCGAACAACCGGGGCTGGGAGCCCGGAAGTGCGGGGCTCCTGCTGATTCCGGTCCTGCTGTGCGTCGGAATGCTCATCTTCGCGCTGGCCGGCGAAGCCCCACCCGCACGCGTTGAAGTGCCGACAGCTCGATCCTGTGCCTCCTCACCGGAAGCCTGCCTAGGTGGCAGCTGAGAAGGGTGGAGCGCCGAGATCCTGGGGGCCGGTGATGACCGGCGCGGCCTACGTCCACCCGGATGCCGCCGAGGCGAAGTTCCTCGGGCGCTCAGATCATGCGCCGCGAACACGCACTTCGATCGTGGTTCGCGTTCTCACCCCTCTGCCCAGACGATGGAGCGAAGAACATCCAGCGCGTGAGAGTGGCCCGGAGTGGTGGGGTTTTCGGGTGGCCGGTGTGCCTGGCGGAGGTGAGGCGCCACCAGCGGACTTCTCGGTGAGTACTTGGCGGTACGGGTCCTGCGCACCCTGCGCGAGCGGGGCCTGTCCGGGGTTCGGCTGGTCATCTCTGACCAGCACGCCGGCCTCGTCGCCACCCTTGGCCGCCAGTCCCAAGGCGTCGCGCACCAACGCTGCCGGGTCCATTTCGCCCGGGACCTGCTCGCCCTGGTGCCCAAGAGCAAGGACATGGTCGCCTCGGTGTTCCGGACCGCGTTCTCCCAGCCCGACGCTGCCGCCGCACCCAAGCCTGGGACCAGGTCCGTGACCAACACCCCTCCGAGGGATCCATGGCCAACCTCAACTCGACCACCGATACTGGAGTAGTCGCCGCGCTCGGAGTCGGCGACTGACATCGAGATCCCTCGAAAGCCCACCACCCAGCGGGGCTCAATCAAGGGCTTCACCTACGACGCGCTGCACAAGGCCCTCGCGATGCGGGCGCAGGCGGCCGGTGACACCCGGTTCCACCCCCACCTGCTCAGGCACAGGGAGGCCCACCGGAGGGCCCGCCAAGGGCGGCTCGGAGTGCGGCCTGATGGCGGTGGCTGGCTGGACCCGTCCCGAGATGTTGCTGCGCTACACCAAGGCCCAGGCATCCTTCCGTGCCGCTGAGGAGGCACAGCGGCTCAACCTTGGGGAACCTTGATCCGCCCTGGTCAGAGCAATCTTCGTCGACGTTCCCCAGCCTCCGGAGGTAGGTGGCAGGGGAGGGAGCCCGAGATGAGCCGGCCCGCGAACGTTCACCGGTCTCCCTGGGCCGGGCTGCTTGCGCCGAGCAGCGGGCGCCGTCCTCTTGTGCTGGTGAGCTCGTTGTCCGAGCCGTCGACGCGCCGACGGTGGTATCTGGTCGAGCGCTCCGGAGCCGCTCTGCCAGTGGCGCGCCGGCGCTGCTGAGGCCCGGAGACAGCCGCCAAGATAACTACAGGCCCGACCATGCAACAGATGTATGGCAGTTCGACCTCATGGTTCCCTGCTGCTGGTCACCAGACCTCGAGGGTGGGGTCTGGTCCCCTTCGGCCCACTAATCTGACCGGGTGACGGAGCAGACCAGGGTGTGGCGGGCCCCCGGAATGCTTGCGCTGGCCGTCTTGTCGATGTTCGGCTTCAGCGGGTACGCGGCGCTGCTGGCCGTCGCGCCCCTGTGGGTGGTGGAAGGCGGCGCGACCGCAGCTGGCGCCGGCTTGGTCAACGGGGTGCTGCTCGTCGCGACGGTGCTGACTCAGCTCGCGGTCCCGCGGTCGCTTGCCAGATGGGGGACGGGTGGAGTGCTGGTCATCGGACTCCTGCTTCTGGGGGCGCCGGCGCCGGCCTACCTGGTCTCAGACGGCCTCAGCTGGGTTCTCGCTCTCTCGGCCGTGCGGGGGATGGGGTTCGGCGTCCTCACCGTGGTCGGGTCCACCGTGGTGGCCCAGCTGGTCCCGGCACATCGCCGCGGTGCCGCGATAGGGGTCTACGGGTTGTCGGTGGCCCTTCCCAACTTGTTGCTACTTCCCAGCTCCGTGCCGGTCGTCGACCGCCTGGGCTTTGGACCGGTCTTCTGGGTAGCGGCGCTACCGCTCCTCGGTGTGCCCGCAGCCCTCAGGCTGGCGCAGGTCCTTCGAGCGATCGACAGAACTCAGCCGGATCTGGCTGAGCCAGGAACTCCGGCGGGTCTGGCGAGTCTCAGCGGAATCGTCTCTCCCACGGTGGTGCTGTTCAGCGTGACGATGGCAGGGGGTGCGTTGCTCACCTTCGCGCCCCAGATGACCACGGCGGGCACTGCGGCTCTGGTGCTGTTCACCATGGGGGCCGCAGGTGCTGTGTCCCGTTGGCTGGTTGGCGCCATGGCTGATCGACTCGGGGCCTGGCCCTTCATCGCTCCGGTGCTGACCGGTGCGGGCGCCGCCATGGCGGTCTGTGCCTGGGCGGTGGCCCGCGATCACCACCTGCTCTTCATTTCGGCGGCCACCGTCCTCGGGCTGTGTTACGGCGCCTTGCAGAACCTGACGTTGGTGGCGGCCTTCGCGGCCGTTGAGCGCTCGAACCTCCCCGCCGCGAGTGCCGGCTGGAACATCGGCTTCGACGCAGGGACGGCGTCCGGCTCAGTGGTGGCCGGGGCGCTCGCCGCGGCGTACTCGTTCCCGGTCTCCCTCACCACGCTGGCCGGCATCTGCCTGCTCGCGGTCGTCCTACCCCTGGTGCACGCTCCCCGCCGAGCCACCCGTTGAGGGATGTCAATCTTGGAGAAGTCTCGCCGCGGCAAGGCGGTGCAGCGAGGTCGGCGAGCACAGTCCTGTCGGGGCCTAGCCGTGTCGTCAGGCTGATGCGGAGCGGGCCGCGCGCACGGCGGTGGTCAAACCGGTGAAGGTCACGTTGCAGGCAAGCGCTGGAGGGACGACCCCGTTGCCGGCGAAGTGGAGGGTGCACTACCCCGGACCCGGCAGTTGGGTCGCAGAGTCTGGTGCCATCGCCGGTGGTGCCAGGTGGACGGTGCCGGTAGAGCGCAGGGATGATCCGACCGCGGCCAGCTGGTAGCTGAGCAGCGGGCGGCCGATGCAGACGGCGCCGATGCAGGCGGCGGCCAGCCCAGCGCTCACGGCAGCCGCGTAGCCGTCGGTGTCGACGGCGCGGAGACCGGCCAGGTCAAGGGTCTGCGCGGCGGCGGCGTCGACGACGGCGAGGGCGACGGTGAGCACCGCAAGGGTCTCCGCGGTCGCTCGCAGCCCGCGGCGCGCGGTGCGGACCGAGGATGCCCTGCAGGCGGCGGCGGCCAGCCCCATCAGTGCGACCTGCCCGGCTCCGCCGATGACCGACCAGGCGACGGCGAGGAACACGACGGCGGCGGCGGTGACCAGCAGCAGAGCCCCGGCGCCGAGCAGCACCTGCTTGTCCCGTTCACGAGGTGCGGGCCGGTTGGGATGGACGGCTGGACGTCGCGGGCGCTGGCCTCGCTGGCGACCAGCGGGACGGCCCTCACGGCGACGACGTCTGCCAGCGGGTGTCCGGCCGGCTCTGAGCGGGGTCCCTGACCGACCACGGCGCCCCAGCGGTCGGGAGGCCGGCGCGCAGCGTCTGGAGCAGGGAGCTGCGGCGTTGTTGCAGCGTGGCCGGCTCGTGGTCAACCTCCCACAACCGCGGCGGCGACCGGCCCGGGCAGCGCCAGCCGGCAGGTAGGGCAGACGGTGCGGACTGCGGCCCAGGCAGCGGTGCCGAGTAGTTCGGGCAGCTGAGGGTGAGGGACACAGGGCCTTTCACTGCTGCGTACGCTGCGCGCTACTCACCACAGTGTCGAACGACTAGGCCCTCCGCCAGTCGCGAGAACAACAATCGGCGGGCTGGCTGACGGGTCTGCTGGCCGCGGAGAGCCGGGGGGCAGCTCAGGGGAGGTCGACGACGTCCTCGACGCCCAGCGGAGGTAGCGACCGCGCCCCGCGCAGCGCTGAGCCGGCCGCGGTCCACTGGGAGGCTCCGCGACGGTGTCAACGCCTCACCGAACGCCGGCACGAGCCCTCAGGCGTTCCCTCGCTGCCGGCGACCCGAGCGAAGAAGCGCCGTGACATGGCGGTCTCGATCACCAGACAACCGCCAACGCGTTGCCCTCCGCGGGTGTCCCTCGCGAAGGGTTCAGTCGAACGGGATCACGTCTAGACGCTTGTGCCACTTCGCGGCCATACTTCTGATCCCTGGTCGTGCACGGGAACGACTCCGTCAGGTGAGGACAGCCATGAAGCTGCGCAGAGGCGTCCGGCTGGGCTTGGCGACACTGGTCATGCTGACGATGGCGGCTGTCGTACCCAGCACCGTCGCCGTGGCTCACAATCCGCCAGGCCGCGACAAACGCCAGCTCACCGTCATGACGCAGAACCTGTACCTGGGCTCCAGCCTTGACCGGGCCATTGCTGCAACGTCGGCGAACAGTTTCGTCGCCGCGGTGGCGGAGGTCTACGACACCACCGTCGACACCGATTTCCACCGGCGTGCCGAGGCGATCGCCGACACCATCGCGGTCGAGGAGCCCGACCTGATCGGGCTGCAGGAGGTGAGCCGGTGGATCGCCCAACGGACCGTGGCGGGTCCGGATCCACGGAGCTATGACTTCCTGGCCATCCTCAGTGGGGAGTTGGCTGAGAGGGGCCTGGACTACCGGGTAGAGGCGGTGTCCGAGAACGCCAGCATCGGGCCCGTGCCACTCGTGGCCCCAGCCTCTGGCTGCACGACCGTCGCACCAGCGCCGAGCTGCGTCGTCACCCTGCAGGACCGCGACGTGATCCTCATCAACGATGACACCGCCGGCCTCCGTGTGCACAGGTCGCGTACCGGCCAGTACGCGGCACAGGCGGTGCTCACGCTGCCGAATGGAGCGGCGACCTCCTTTGCGCGGGGTTGGGCCTCTGTCGATGGCACCTTCGAGGGCAAGAAGTTCCGGTTCGTCAACACCCACCTCGAGGTGGAGCGGTTCGCGGCCATCCAGGAGGCACAGGCTCGAGAGTTCTTGGCGGGACCAGCGAAGGCCCCCGGGGCGGTCATCGCCGTCGGCGACTTCAACTCGGTCGCGGACCCCGCAGTCAAGTCCACCACCACCTACGAGGACCTGACCAGGTCCTGGTTCAAAGACGCCTGGCAGCGGGTCAATCCCGATGATCCGGGCTTGACCTGCTGCCAGAGGTCGGGGCTGGACAACACCAGCTCGCAGCTGCGGACACGGATCGACCTCGTCCTGACTCACGGACCGGTCCGCGCCAAGTCCGCCGTGGTTGTGGGTGCCGCCCCGATCTCTCACACAGAGATCCCGTTCTGGGCCTCTGATCACGCCGGGGTCGTGGCCACGCTCCGGCTGCACTAGAGCTTCGCCGTCAACAAGGCCGCCTGAATGCGCTCTGCCGAGCGTCAGCAAAGGCTCTGGGCTGGCAGCAGTGGCACGGGGAGGCCTGGAGACCCCGCTCGCCAGCCGAACGCTGCCGAATGGGTCTTCGGGATCAGCCAGTGCGTACGCGGGGGAGTGCGGTATCTGGGTGATGTCGTGATCGGCCCCGTTGATCTCTTCACTGAGCTGCTGGTGGCGTCGGGCGAGTCGACGCAGGGCGGTCTTGGTGGCCTGGTCGGGGTCGCCGAGCTGGTGGCCGGGAGGTGACAGGGCGCAGCTGGTGATGATCTGCGTGGTCGGGAGATGACGCAGCCGCTCGAGCAGCTCGGGTGGGCCGGAGATGATCAGCGCCTTGATCTGGTTGGTGCCTGGCTGCGCGGGCTTTGACCGCGCTGGAGCGGGCCACCTGGAGCGCCCGGACCGCCTCGACGTGGCTGTCCCGTCGCTTCGGTACCCCTGCCGCCGATCCCGACAAGACGGCTCTGGGTGGCGGTGTAGGCGTCGAGGGGTCGGATCGGCCGTGCGCTCGGCGTGACTTGCGGTCGGGGCGGTCGACCTCCACCGCGGTGATCCCGCGTCGATGGCGGGCCAGCCCAGCACCGTAGGTGCCGGTGCCTTCCACTGCCGATCGTGGTGAGGGTGCCGTGTGTCGTCCTCGGCTCACGCGGGACCGACGTGCCAGCCTCGCGCCTGCTCATGGTCGGCAGGAGAGAAGCCGTGCTACCAGCGGCGGGCTGCCGCCTCGAGCAGGCTGATCACCTCCTCGTCGGTGGTCGGCGTGAAGTTCCGGTAGTGCACGCTGACCGCCGTGAAGCGCTCAACACCCGAGACCAGGACCACCTCGTCCGCTTCCGGAACCTGGCGGGAAGCCCCCTTCGGGGCGACGGGTATCCCCAGCACCACGTGGCGAGCTCCACGCTGGCGCGCCACCACGCAAGCGGCGCGGGCCGTCGAGCCGGTAGCCAGTCCATCGTCGACGACGACCGCCACCTGACCAGTCAGGTCGACGGGGGCTCGAACGCCGCGCAGCCGGGTGACGCGTGCGCTCAGCAGCGACTGCTCACGCCGCTCCACCTCGAGCAGCTCCTCCGGTCGCACCCGACTCATCCGCAGCACACGCTCGTCGAGGACCTTCACCCCGTCTTCGGCGATCGCACCCATGGCGAGCTCGGGCTGGGACGGGAGACCCAGCTTCCGGACCACGACGACGTCGAGCGGTGCCTGCAAGGCGTTCGCCACCTCGGCGGCGACCGGTGCGCCACCTCGGGGCAGAGCCAGAACGGCGACCGGCACCCCCCGGAGATGGCTCAGACATCCGACCAGCTGTCGACCTGCGTCCACCCGGTCGGCGAACATCTCCACACTCCT
>CADCUO010000037.1 GCA_902805915.1 uncultured Propionibacteriaceae bacterium
ACCAAGATCAGCTTCGTTACCCGCAACTGCCTCCGCCGTTTACCAAAGCGTCAGGTTACGGCCGGCGGCGACGGTCACCACCTACGAGGCGGGAGTGTGAATCGCAGCCCGCATCCGTCCGCAAGCCGTCCGGGGCGCAGGGCCGGCCGACCCACTTGTCTTGCCCAAACCGTGTGTGGTCAGGGTGGTTGCCGTATGACCGCCCCGACATATTGCCCGCTGAGGGGGCGCTATCCGGCGACGCTCCGCGCGCTGCTCGGCAGTGTGGCGTTGTTCCGGCTGTTCGATTCCGCGTGCTGAGCGACCTTGCCGAGCGTGGTCGCTACCCGCTCTTCTTGTGCCCGCCGACTTGACGGCCCCGTCATCCAGGGACGGGTACGGCCTCGTGTTCGATAGTCGCACCGACAAGAAAGCTGGGTAACGACGAGTTCGCCCGGAACCTGCACGACAGCCAGTTCGCTCAGGGAGAACAGCGGGAAGAAACGCCGGTCGGACAGCCTTGAGTCAATGTCGCTCAACTTACTGAGCTACCAGATTCTGGAAAGGCTGAACTGATGTCGACAACCCGTTTGCCCGTTCTCTTCCTGCCCGACCTCGTCGTGCTGCCCGGCATGGTCGTACCCATCGGGCTGGATGATGCCAGCCGTGCCGCCGTCGACGCGGCCCGCTCCAGCAGTGATGACACCTTGTTGGTCGCCCCGCGGTTGGAGGACCGGTACGCCTCGTACGGCGTGGTCGCCACCATCGTGCAGGTGGGACGGCTGGCCACCGGCGAGCCCGCAGCCGTGATCAAGGCCGAACGCCGGGTGCGGATCGGCTCGGGTGTGTCAGGGCCCGGCGCCGCACTGTGGGTGGAAGCCGAGGAGGTCGACGAGCTGGACTCTGACTCCGAGGAGCTCCGCGCACTGGCCGCTGAGTACAAGGCCATGGTGGTGGCTACCCTACAGCGGCGCGACGCCTGGCAGGTGATCGACACCGTCAACAAGGTAACTGACCCGTCGGCGCTGGCCGACCTGGCCGGGTACGCCCCGTACCTGACCGAGAACCAGAAGCGCCAGCTGCTGGAGACCCCGGATGTCACCGAACGGCTGACGGTGCTGCTGGAGTGGACCAGGGACCACATTGCCGAGGTCGAGGTCAACGACAAGATCGCCGGCGACGTCCGGGAAGGGATGGAGAAGAGCCAGCGGGAGTTCCTGCTCAGGCAACAGCTTGCGGCCATCCGCAAGGAGCTCGGCGAGGACGAGCCAGACGGCGCACAGGACTACCGCGCCCGGGTGGAGCAGGCCGAGCTCCCGGACAACGTCCGCGAAGCCGCGCTGCGGGAGGTCGGCCGACTGGAACGTGCCAGCGACCAGAGCCCGGAGTCCGGCTGGATCCGCACCTGGCTGGACACGATCCTGGAGCTTCCCTGGAGCATTCGAACGACCGACTCGACCGACGTGGGCGCCGCCCGTGCAGTGCTGGACGCCGACCACCACGGCCTGGAGGACGTCAAGGACCGGATGGTGGAGTATCTAGCGATCCGTTCCCGGCGCGCCCAGCGTGGGCTGGAAGTGGTTGGCGGTCGTGGCTCTGGCGCTGTGCTGGCGCTGGTAGGCCCGCCCGGTGTCGGTAAGACCTCGCTCGGGGAGTCGGTGGCCCGGGCACTGGAACGTAAGTTTGTTCGAGTCGCCCTCGGCGGTGTTCTCGACGAAGCCGAGATCCGCGGCCACCGGCGTACCTACGTCGGAGCGTTGCCCGGCCGGATCGTCCGCGCCATCAGCGAAGCCGGATCGATGAACCCAGTCGTGTTGCTGGACGAGATCGACAAGGTCGGTTCGGACTACCGCGGCGACCCGAGCGCCGCGTTGCTGGAAGTGCTGGACCCGGCACAGAACCACACCTTCCGTGACCACTACCTCGAGGTCGATCTGGATCTGTCCGACGTACTGTTCCTAGCCACCGCGAACGTCTTGGAGACGATCCCGCAGCCGCTGCTGGACAGGATGGAGATCGTGACCCTCGACGGGTACACCGAGGACGACAAGATCGCCATCGCTCGCGACTTCCTGCTGCCCCGGCAGCTGGAGCTGGCGGCACTCACCGCGGACGAAGTGAGCATCTCTGACCAGGCCCTGCGTGAGATCGCGGCCAACTACACCCGGGAGCCGGGCGTACGCCAGCTCGAACGGCTGCTAGCCAAGTCGCTGCGGAAGGCAGCAACGCGGCTGGTCAGCCAGCCGAACGAGACGAGGGTGGCCATCGATGTGGACAACCTTCGTGATTTCCTCGGTCGGCCACGGTTCACCCCGGAGGCGCACGAGCGCACCGCGGTCCCCGGTGTGTCCACCGGGCTGGCGGTAACCGGAATGGGCGGTGACGTATTGTTCATCGAGGCCGGGGCCGTGGACGGCGCTACCGGCTTGACCCTGACCGGTCAGCTCGGTGATGTGATGAAGGAGTCGGCGCAGATAGCGCTGTCCTACGTCCGGGCGCACGCCGCTGACCTCGGCATCACCGACCCGTCGGTGCTGGAACGCAACATCCACGTCCACGTACCGGCTGGTGCGGTCCCCAAGGACGGACCGTCCGCGGGCGTCACCATGGTGACCGCGTTGACGTCGATGGCTCTGGGACGGCCGGTACGGTCGGAGGTCGGGATGACGGGTGAGGTGACGCTGAACGGTCGGGTGCTGCCGATCGGTGGCGTCAAGCAGAAGCTGCTGGCGGCCCAACGGGCCGGGCTAACCACCGTTTTCCTGCCCAAGCGGAACGAGCCCGACCTGGACGAAGTCCCAGCAGACGTCCTCGACGCCATCGACGTACGGCTGGTGTCCGACGTGGCGGACCTCGTCGGCAGCGCGATCGAGGCCCCGGCCGAAACCCGCCTTGGCGGCGCGGTCGCGGCCTGACCGGCTTCAACACAGACCTCGCCCGCCCCGACGCGTCGGGGCGGGCGATGGTGGTTTTCGGAGGTTCGTCCGAGGCGCTGCTGTCAGTGCTGCTCTGGCTGCCGGACACCTGAGCTGGTCGGCTCTGCCGCCTCCAGCTGCTCGTCATGCTTGGACTTCACCAGGCTGGCCACCGTGGTGATGACCAGAGTGACCACGATGACTGCCAGCGAGAGCCAGATCGGGATCTCCACACTGAAGGGGAGCCCCCATTTGGTGTCCAGGTGGTATTCGTGCACCGCGTGCAGAACCAGCTTCACGCCGATGAACGCCAAGATGACCGACAGGCCGAGCGAGAGGTAAACCAGCTTCCGGAGCAGTCCGCCGATCAGGAAGTAGAGCTGCCGCAAGCCCATCAGTGCGAACACGTTGGCGGTGAAGACCAGGTACGGCTCCTGCGTCAGGCCGTAGATCGCCGGGATCGAGTCCAGGGCGAACAGCAGGTCCGTGCTGCCCAACGCGATGATGACGAACAGCATCGGGGTGATCAGCCGGTGGCCGTCGCTCCTGATGGTCAGCTTGGTGCCGTGGTAGTCGTCAGTGGACTTGAAGTGCTTCTTGACGTAGCGCATCGCGGGGTTGTCCGGCGCGTCATCGTGGTCGTCATGGTTGCGGTAGTCCATGACGAGCTTGACGGCGGTGTAGATCAGGAACGCGCCGAAGATGAAGAACACCCAGCTGAACCGCTCGATGGCGGCGGCGCCGATGGCGATGAAGATGCCGCGGAAGATGAGCGCCAGGATGATGCCGATCATGAGCGCGAACTGCTGCAGGTGTCTAGGCACCTTCAGCTTGGTCATGATGATGACAAAGATGAACAGGTTGTCGATGGAGAGGCTGTACTCAGTCAACCAGCCGGCGAAGAACTCACCGGCGTACCGAGGACCGGAGACAACCCAGACAGCGAGCCCGAAGAGCACCGCCAGAGTAACGAAGATGCCGATGAAGGTCCCGGCTTCCTTCATCGAGGGTTCATGCGGCCGACGGCCGATGATGAAGACGTCGACGGCCAAGATGGCAATCATCACGGCGACGGTGATGATCCAGGCATACAAATGGACTTGCATAAGTCGGGGCCCTTTCGAGACTAGTCCGAGAAGCGGGTCTCGGAGGTCTCTTCCGCTAGCGCCGGTGCTAGCCGTGGTACCGGGAGCTCCCGACCGGGTGCGATCCGTGATGACGATGCCCACGCGGGGGAATACTCCCCTCCGCGGTTAACTATCCCAGGCTTGCCAGCAAAGATGAAACTCAGGTGCCCGTGCTGGACGGGCTAGCGACTGGCTTCCAACATCTGCCGCAGCTCCTTCTTGAGCTCGGAAATTTCATCCCGGAGCCGTGCCGCCAGCTCGAACTGCAGGTCGGCGGCGGCCACATGCATCTGGCTGGTCAGCTCCTGGACCAGGTCGGCAAGGTCCCCAGCGGGCATCCCGACCAGCTCTCTGGCGTGGGCGCCGACGGCCTTGCTGCCCAGGGCAGGCACCGGGGACCTGCGCCGCCCGTTCTTGCCGGCCAGCAGATCTTCGGTGTCAGCGTCCTCCCGGGCGAGCATGTCGGTGATGTCGGCGATCTTCTTCTGCAACGGCTTCGGGTCGATGCCGTGGGCCACGTTGTAGGCGACCTGCTTCTCACGGCGACGGTTGGTTTCGTCGATCGCCATAGCCATGGAGTCGGTGACCTTGTCGGCGTACATGTGGACCTGGCCGGACACGTTCCGGGCCGCACGGCCGATGGTCTGGATCAGGCTCTTGCCGCTGCGCAGGAAGCCTTCCTTGTCCGCGTCCAGGATGGCGACCAGCGACACCTCCGGCAGGTCGAGGCCCTCGCGGAGGAGGTTGATCCCGACCAGCACGTCGTACTCGCCCATCCGGAGTTCCCGCAGCAGCTGAACCCGCTGCAGGGTGTCGACCTCGGAGTGCAGGTATCGGGTGCGGATCCCGTTCTCCAGCAGGTAGTCCGTCAGGTCTTCGGCCATCTTCTTGGTCAAGGTCGTGACGAGCACCCGCTCCGACTTGCCGGACCTGAGCTTGATCTCGCCCATCAGGTCATCGATCTGTCCGGAGGTGGGCTTGATGATGACCTCGGGGTCGACCAGACCTGTCGGACGGATCAGCTGCTCGACGAAGCCGTCGGACTTGGCCAGCTCGTAGTTGCCGGGGGTGGCGGACAGGTACACCGTCTGACCGATCCGTTCGGTGAACTCCTCGAACCGCAGCGGGCGGTTGTCCATAGCGCTCGGCAGCCGAAAGCCGTGGTCGACCAGGGTGCGCTTGCGGGACATGTCGCCCTCGTACATTCCGCCGATCTGCGGCACAGTGACGTGCGACTCGTCGATGACCAGCAGGAAGTCCTCGGGGAAGTAGTCCAGCAGGCAGTTCGGCGGGGTACCCGGACCCCGACCGTCGATGTGCCGGGAGTAGTTCTCGATGCCTGAGCAGGTTCCGATCTGGCGCATCATCTCGATGTCATAGCTTGTCCGCATCCGGAGCCGCTGCGCCTCCAGCAGGTGCTGGCCCCGCTCCAGCTCGGTCAGCCGCTCCCCCAGCTCGGACTCGATGCCGCCGATGGCGCGCTCCATCCGCTCCGGGCCGGCGACGTAGTGGCTGGCCGGGAACAGATAGACCTCGTCGTCCTCGGTCACCACCTCCCCCGTCAGCGGGTGCAGCGTGCTGAGCCGTTCGATCTCGTCCCCGAAGAACTCCACCCGAACCGCCAGCTCCTCATACATCGGGAAGACCTCGAGGGTGTCGCCGCGGACCCGGAAGGTGCCGCGGGTGCCGGCCAGGTCGTTGCGGGCGTACTGGATGCCGACCAGCCGCCGAAGCAGCACATCCCGCTCGATCTCCTGCCCGACGCGGAGCCGTACCATCCGGTCGACGTACTCCTGCGGGGTTCCCAACCCGTAGATCGCGGACACGGTGGCCACCACGATGACATCGCGGCGGGTGAGCAGCGAGTTGGTCGCGGAGTGCCGGAGCCGCTCCACCTCCTCGTTCAGGGAAGAGTCCTTTTCGATGTAGGTGTCGGTCTGCGGGACGTACGCCTCCGGCTGGTAGTAGTCGTAGTAGGAGACGAAGTACTCCACTGCGTTCTTGGGGAAGAACTGCCGCAGCTCGTTCGCGAACTGCGCCGCGAGGGTCTTGTTGGGTTGCATCACCAGGGTCGGCCGCTGCACCTTCTCCACCAGCCACGCCATGGTCGCGGTCTTGCCGGTTCCGGTCGCGCCGAGCAGCACCACGTCCTGCTCGCCGGCCTTGATCCTGGCCTCTAGCTCCGTGATCGCCTGCGGCTGGTCACCGGACGGTTCGAAGTCAGCCTCCACCCGGAACGGAGCAACCGTACGTTGGAGATCTGTCATCGGGCGCATGGCAACGAGCGTACGTCGAGCGACTGACATTCTGCTGGCTGTAGTTTTCGCGGGCTGCGAACACGAGGCTCCTGAGCATGGTTGAGCCCCTCACGACGACGGCCATGTCAGCCCGAGTGCTCCCGGCGGAGCAGCAGCTGCCACAAGCGGTCGACCTGAGCCGCCAGCTGCTGCGGTGTGCCGTTGTTGTCGATGACGTGGTCGGCCGCGGCCAACCGTTCCTCTCGGGTGGCCTGAGCCCCGATCCTGGCTTCCGCCTCGGCTGCGGAAAGACCGTTCCGCGCCTGCAGCCGTTCCAGCTGCTGCTGCGGGTCGGCATCGACAACAACACAGACATCGAAGTCCCGCTCCTGTCCAGTCTCGACCAGCAGCGGGATCACGTGCACCACGATCGAGCCGGCCGGCGCTGCGGCCTCGATCGCGGCCGCCCGGGACCGTACCGCGGGGTGAATAATTGCCTCCAGGTCGCGCCGTGCCGTGGCATCGGCGAAGACGACTGTGGCAAGAGCCGGACGGTCCAGGCTGCCGTCGCTGTTGAGCACATCGGTGGAGAACCGGTCCACCACAGCGTCCAGGCCGGGCGTTCCCGGCTGGACCACCTCGCGGGCGAGCACGTCGGCGTCGATGACGACTGCCCCCCGCTCGGCCAACAGCTCGGCGGCGGCGGTTTTGCCTGAGGCGATGCCGCCTGTGAGTCCGACACGAACCATGGAGGCACCCTACGCAGCCAGCACGGTCTTCCCGCACACGCCTGCGATCCAAGACCCGGCCGGGCATGACGAAGCCCGCGCAGCCGAACGGCTGCGCGGGCTTCGGGTCTCGGCTCAGTTGCCGCCGGTGAGCTTGTCCCGCAAAGCCTGCAGTGCCTCATCTGAGGCCAGCGAGCCCTCCGGGACTGCGGCAGCCTCCGCTGGGGCGGCTGCTGCCGCACCTGACTCCGAGGTCGACGATGAGTAGGTCGTCGGTCCCGCGGTTGCTGCGGCGCCGTCGGCGTTCTCTGCTTCCTCGACCTGCTTCTTGTGAGCCTCCCAGCGAGTGTGGGCCTCGGCGTACTGCCGCTCCCACGCTGCCCGCTGCTCGTCGTAGCCTTCGAGCCATTCGCCCGTCTCCGGGTCGAAGCCCTCGGGGTACATGTAGTTGCCTTCGGCGTCGTAGGACGCCGCCATGCCGTACAGGGTCGGGTCGAAGTCGTCCGCGGTGGCGTCGACGCCCTCGTTTGCCTGCTTCAGCGACAGCGAGATGCGACGACGCTCGAGGTCGATGTCGATGATCTTGACCATGACGTCGTCGTTGACCTGGACGACCTGCTCGGGGATCTCGACGTGACGTTCGGCGAGCTCGGACACGTGGACCAGGCCCTCAATGCCTTCCTCGACGCGTACGAAGGAGCCGAACGGAACCAGCTTGGTGACCTTACCGGGCACGATCTGCCCGATCTGGTGCATGCGGGCGAACGCCTGCCACGGGTCTTCCTGAGTCGCCTTGAGAGACAGCGAGACGCGCTCGCGGTCCATGTCGACGTCAAGGACCTCGACGGTGACCTCCTGGCCGACCTCCACAACCTCGCTGGGGTGGTCGATGTGCTTCCAGGACAGCTCGGAGACGTGCACCAGGCCGTCGACACCGCCGAGATCGACGAAAGCACCGAAGTTGACGATGGAGGACACGACACCCTTGCGGATCTGGCCCTTCTGCAGCTGGGTGAGGAAGTTCTGACGGACCTCGGACTGCGTCTGCTCCAGCCAGGCACGGCGCGACAGCACCACGTTGTTGCGGTTCTTGTCCAGCTCGATGATCTTCGCCTCGAGCTCCATACCGACGTACGGCTGCAGGTCGCGCACTCGACGCATCTCGACCAGCGACGCGGGCAGGAAGCCACGCAGCCCGATGTCGAGGATCAGACCGCCCTTGACGACCTCGATCACGTGGCCGGTGACAACACCGTCCTCTTCCTTGATCTTCTCGATGGTTCCCCAGGCGCGCTCGTACTGAGCTCGCTTCTTGGAGAGGATCAAGCGGCCCTCTTTGTCCTCTTTCTGCTGGACAAGCGCCTCGATCTCATCGCCGACGCTAACGACCTCGAACGGGTCTACGTCGTGCTTGATGGAGAGTTCCTTGGAAGGAATGACACCCTCGGTCTTGTAGCCGATGTCGAGAAGAACTTCGTCCCGATCGACCTTGACAACGGTTCCGGTGACGATGTCACCGTCGTTGAAGTACTTGATGGTTGCGTCGATTGCCGCGAGGAAGGCTTCGGGTGAGTCGAAGTCGTCGATTGCGACCTGCGGCGGTGCCTCTAGGGAGGACGTCATGTAGTAGGGCTCCGTATTGGATGACTATGGGTACCGTGTGCTGCAGCCCGATCCGTAGAAGCCGAGGATCAACTGCTGCTGACATCTGACCGACCCATACGAGCGTGACCTACTCCGTCTGAGGTCGCGCAGGCCACAGCGACAGCCCAGGTTATCAATTGCTGTGAATGCCGGTCAATTCACTGGTTATGGGAAACCCACGCGCGCCCTGGGTCACCGACCGGCGGCGTAACCCTGGCTCCCGCGCGGGTTGGCCGCCGCTCCCAGCTCGCCGGACCGGGGGTCACGGGTCACCGCGGACAGCCGCCCCAGGCTCCAGTCTCCGGCCCGGGTGACCCGGTGGCCGCGTTCGATGAGCCCGTCGATGACGTCGGTGCCCAGGCGGTCCTCCGCCACCGCACCCGCCGGCGACCAGGTGCGCGGCCAGAACGACCCGGCCATGGCCGTGGTGTGCAGGGTAGGAGCGTCCACAGCCTGCTGCGGGGTGTACCCACCGACAAGGGTCCGGAGCAGGTAGACGATCTGCCACTGGTCCTGTTGGTCGCCGCCTGGAGTGCCGAGCGCGGACACGGGCACCCCGTCGTGCAAGACGATGGTGGGACTCAAGGTGGTACGGGGCCGCCGCCCCGGCCGCAACGCCGATGGGGCGGCGGGGTCGAGCCAGTTCATCTGCAGCCGCGACCCGAGACAGAAGCCGAGCTCAGGGATATGCGGCGAGGACTGCAGCCAACCTCCCGACGGGGTCGCTGAGATCATGTTGCCCCAGCGGTCGACGATGTCGATGTGGCAGGTGTCTCCTTTGGCGTCGCCGGTCTTGGCCAGCGTCGGCTCGCCGGTCCCAGCTGCACTCGCCGCCGGTGCCTGCTCAACCAGGGGTGCCAAGAATGGCCGGAACCCCTCGATCCGGCCGGGCGTGGGCGTGATCGAGGCGACGTCGCCGATGAGGGCCCGGCGCTTCGCCGCGTACTCCGTCGACAGCAGGATGTCGATCGGTACCTGCTGCTCGTCGGGGCCGGGGTCGCCGTAGTAGGCGTCCCGGTCCGCGAAGGCCAGCTTGAGCGCCTCCAGGATGTGGTGGGCACCGACTGCGGTCTGCGGGTCGAGCTGGTCGTTGTCGTAGCCTTCGAGGATCTTCAGTGCCTGGAGCAGGATGGGACCCTGCCCCCAGGGCCCCATCTTGGCGACTGTGTAGCCGCGGAAGTCGGCAGTGAGGGCGGGCTCCCAGGTCGCGCGGTGCCTCGCGAAGTCGGCGACGCTGATGACGGCGGCGTGGCGGGTGCCGGAAGAGTGCTGGTGCGGCGTCGCCAAGAAGGCGACCGCCGTCTGGGCGACGAAGCCCGAGCTCCATTCCGTCCGGGCCGCCTCGATGCGGTCCTCCCTGCCGGTCCGTCCCGCTCCCACCTCGACCAGCCGTCTGAGCACTGACGCGTAGGCCGGGTTGGTCATCAGCTGGTCGGTCGGCCGCGGCGCACCGTCGACGAGCCAGAAGTCCGCTGAGCTCGTCCAGTGGTGGACGAAGAGATCGCGGACAGTGTTCACGGTGCCTGGCACCTGCGGCACGAGTGGGTAGCCCCGTTCGGCGTACTCGATGGCGTAGCCAAGTACGTCCGCAAGCTCGAGGGTCCCGTGATCGTGCAGCAGCAGCAGCCAGGCGTCGACCGATCCCGGTACCGCGGCCGCTAGGCCGCCGGCTCCTGGGATGGCGTTGAGACCTTCGTTGTGGAAGTGCTCGATGGTGGCACCTTGGGGCGCCGGGCCCTGCCCCACCAGCACCATTGGCGTCGGGTTGTCGGCGGTCACCACCAGACCGGTCATGTCACCGCCGGGCCCGTTGAGATGCGGTTCGACCAGGTGCAGGACGAAAGCGGCAGCGACTGCCGCGTCGAACGCGTTACCGCCGCGCTCCAGGACGGCCTGGGCGGTGCCGGTGGCGACCCAGTGAGTGGTGGCACTCATCCCGAAGGTGCCGCGCAGGTCGGGCCGGGTGAGGAAGCGGGGAGGTGGAGCGAACACTTGGTCCTGACTCATCTTCGATCGCATGTCCTTGGGGGTGGCGTGCGCGGTTAGTGGGCTGCGTCGTGCCAGGATCGGCCGACACCGACGGAGACATCCAGGGGCACGCTCAGCTCAACCGCATGGCCCATCTTGTCCCGCACCAGCGCCTCCAAGGACTCCCGCTCCCCCGGCGCGATCTCGAACACTAGCTCGTCGTGTACCTGCAGCAGCATTCGGCTCCGCATGCCGGCGCCGACCAGGGCTCGCTCCACGTCCAGCATGGCGACCTTGATGATGTCCGCCGCCGAGCCCTGGATCGGGGCGTTCAGCGCCATCCGTTCGGCCATCTCCCGCCGTTGCCTGTTGTCACTCATCAGGTCGGGGAGATAGCGCCGCCGACCCAGGATGGTCTCGGTGAACTCGGTGCGTCGGGCGTCGGCCACCAGGGACTGCAGGTAGTCCCGCACCCCGCCGAAGCGTTCGAAGTACTCCTCCATCAGCGCCTTCGCCTCGGACACCTCGATGGTCAGCTGCTGGCTCAGCCCGTACGCGCTCAGCCCGTACGCGAGGCCGTAGTTCATCGCCTTGATCTTCGCCCGCTCTGCCTGGGTGACGTCGTCGGGATCCACGCCGAAGACCCGGGCTGCGGTCATGGTGTGGAAGTCGACCCCAGAGGTGAACGCTTCGATCAGGCTGGCGTCCGCGCTGGCGTGGGCCATGATCCGCATCTCGATCTGCGAGTAGTCAGCCGACATCAGCGACTCGTACCCCTCCCCCACCACGAAAGCCTCGCGGATCCGGCGGCCAGCATCGGTCCGGATCGGGATGTTCTGCAAGTTCGGGTCGGTGCTGGACAGTCGCCCGGTGGCGGCAATCGTCTGCACGTAGGTGGTGTGGATCCGGCCGTCGTCGGCCACCGACTTCAGCAGCCCTTCAACCGTCTGCTTCAGCCGGATGGCGTCCCGGTGAATGAGCATCTGTGCCAGGAAGGGGTGCTCCGTCTTCACGTACAGCTGCTGCAGCGCTTCGGCATCGGTGGTGTAACCGGTCCGGGTTCTGCGGGTCTTCGGCATGCCCAGCTCGTCGAACAGGACCACCTGAAGCTGTTTGGGCGACCCCAGGTTGATATGCTTCCCGAGCACCCGATACGCCTCGTCGGCGGCTTGAGTCACGGTGGCACCGAACTCCGACTCCAGTTCGTGCAGATGGTCTAGGTCGACGGCAACGCCGGTCTGCTCCATCCGAGCCAGCGTGCGCAGCAGCGGCAGTTCGACCCCGTTCAACAGCGGCGTGCCTTTGCGTTGCTCTACCTCCTCGTCGAGCGCGTTGGCCAGGTCGATCACCGCCCGCGCCCGCACCATCGCAGCCTCCGCCGCGATCGGGGCGCCGGAGCTGTCGTCGCCGAAGTCGAGCACGAGCTGGTCCGACTCGACCGCCTCGGCGGCGGTCTCCACTTTGAGCTCGCGTTTCAGGTATCGCACGGTCAGGTCCGCCAGATCGAAGGTCCGCTGGTCCGGCCTGGTGAGGTAGGCCGCGAGCTGGGTGTCAGAGGTGAGACCGGCGACATCCCAGCCCCGGGCCCAAATCGCCAGCAACGGGCCCTTGGCGTCGTGCATCGCCTTATGGCGCTGGGGGTCGGCGAGCCAGGCGGCGAGCGCGTTCTCGTCGGCCGGCAGCAGCTCTGCGGTGTCCAGGTAGGCCGCGGCACCGTCCCCGGCGGCAAGAGCGAGGGCCAACAGGTCTCCGCGCCCAGAGCCCCAGTGTCCGATGGCGTCCAGGCCGGTCCGATCACCGGTGGCGTGCTCGCTCAGCCAGGCCTCCAGCTCCCCGGGCTGCAGGATCGTGCCGGTGACCTGGAAGCCGCCTTCCGGGGTCAGGTCCTCGGCCGGCAGGGTCTCCAGCAGCCGGTCGCGCAGCACCCGGAACTCGAGGCCGTCGAACAGCTGGTGGGTGGCTTCACGGTTCCACGCGCGCCGCTCCAGCTCGTCGATCTGGATCGGCAGCTCGACGTCGCAGATCAAGGCGTTGATCTGTCGGTTGCGCCGGACATCTTCGATGCGCTCGCGTAACGCCTCGGCAGCCTTGCCTTTGAGCTCACCGGCGTGGATCAGCAGGTTCTCCAGGCCGTCATGGGTCTCGAGCCATTTGGCCGCAGTCTTGGGGCCTACCCCCGGCACACCGGGCAGGTTGTCGCTGGACTCCCCCACCAGGGCTGCAAGCTCTGGATAGCGACGCGGCTCGACCAGGTACCGCTCCTCCACCGCAGCCGGGGTCATCCGGGCAAGATCGGAGACTCCCTTGCGGGGGTACAGCACGGTGATCCGATCCGACACCAGCTGGAAGGCGTCCCGGTCACCGGTACAGATGAGAACGTCGAAGTCCTTGGCCTGGGCCTGCGTTGCCAACGTGCCGATGACGTCGTCGGCCTCGAAACCCTCCCGCTCGATGTACAAAATGTTGAGGGCGTTCAGCACCTCCTTGACGAGGTCGACCTGGCCTTTGAACTCGTTCGGAGACGTGGACCGGTTTGCCTTGTAGTCGGCGTAGACCTCCGATCGGAACGTCTTCCGCGATACGTCAAAGGCCACCCCGAGGTGCGTCGGCTTCTCGTCCCGGAGCACGTTGATCAACATCGAGGTGAACCCGAACACGGCATTGGTGTGCTGACCGGTCTGGGTGGAGAAGTTCTCGACGGGCAGCGCGAAGAAAGCGCGATAGGCCACGGAATGACCGTCGATCAGCAGCAGCTTCGGTCGCTCTGTCCCTGCGTCAGGGCTCACCTTGGTAGGCGTCTTTGCGGTCGGCACGCTCAGACTCTATCGGCGGGCGCCGACAGTTCCGACGCCAACAGCGGAGCATTCCGCGGACCGAGGCCCGCACTACAGTGACGGCCATGACTGATCAGGGACCCCGATGACCACTCAACCGACCCTGCCGCCATGGTTCTCGTCGATGCGGAGCGAGCTGGACACGAAGATGGGTCTGGAGGTGCTGGAGCTAACCCCGGAGCGGGTTGTCGGTCGGATGCCGGTGACGGGCAACACCCAGCCGATGGGTCTGTGGCACGGCGGCGCCTCGTGCGTGCTGGCTGAGACACTCGCCTCGATCGGCGCCTCCGCCCATGCCCTGCCGGATCGGGTCGCCTTCGGCGTAGACATCAACGCCACCCATCACCGGTCCGCTGCCGCCGGCTGGGTCACCGGAACTGCCACCGCCCTCCGCCTTGGCCGCACCGTAGCCATGTACGAGATCGTGCTGCTCGACGACTCAGCCGAACGGATCTGCACCGCCAGAGTCACCTGCCAGATCACCACGCGCAAGACGACTCCGGTCGACACCCTGCCCAGCCCCGACGGTCCGTAGGGGTGCGCGGCGTGGCGGGTCCGGCGGGAGCGCGGAGCCTACCGAGCGCGGATGGCAGCCCACCCGAGGCAGGACCGCTACAACCCGGCGCTGCGGGACCGCGTAGTGGTGCGCGGCGTGGCGGGTTGGCGGGATCGCGGAGCTTGCGGAGCGGGGATGCCAGCCCACCCGAGGCAGGACGGCTACAACCAGGCGCTGTGGGACTGCGTTGTGGTGCGCGGCGTGGCGGGTCTGGCGGGAGCGCGGAGCTTGCGGAGCGCGGATGGTAGCCGCGCACCACAACGCAGTCCCACAGCGCCGAGAGACGAAAAATCAGTCCTCGCCGAGATACGCCTTGCGTACGGCCTCATCCACCAGCAGGTTCTTGCCCGAGTCCTGCAGCACGATCTTCCCGACCTCCAGCACATACCCGAAGTCGGCCAACGAGAGAGCCGCCTGAGCATTCTGCTCCACCAGCAGGATCGTGACACCTTCGGACTTCAGCTCGGTGATGGTCGACATGATCCGCTGCATCATCAGCGGTGACAGCCCCATGGACGGCTCGTCCAGCATCAACAGCTTCGGCCGGCTCATCATGGCTCGCCCGATGGCCAGCATCTGCTGCTCGCCGCCGGAGAACGTACCAGCCGGTTGCGCACGACGCTCCTGCAGAATCTCGAACAGGTCGAAGACTCGACGCAGGTCCTTGGCTACCCCAGCCTTGTCCTTGCGGGCGAAGGCGCCGAGGCGCAGGTTGTCCTCGACAGTCAGCCGGGGGAAGATTCGCCGCCCTTCGGGTGAGTGCGCAAGCCCGCGACCCACGACCTCGTGCGCCGGGACGGAGTCGATCCGCTTGCCCTCGAACCAGATCTCGCCAGACTCTGGCCGCAGCAAGCCCGAGATCGTCTTCAACGTGGTCGTCTTGCCGGCGCCGTTGGTGCCGACCAACGTCACCACCTGGCCCTGTTCGACGGTGAAGGTGATGCCCTTGACGGCCCGGACGCGACCGTAGGTTACGTTCAGGTCCTTGACCTCAAGCATCGGTCCGGCCCCTGTCCTGCTCGGATGCAGATGCGGCATCGCTGTCCGGACCGGTGCCGATGTAGGCCTCGATCACGCGGGGATCAGACTGCACCTCCGCCGGGGTGCCCTCGATCAGGGCTCTGCCTTGCACCAGGCAGAGCACCCGGTCGCAGAGGTTGAAGATGAACCGCATGTCGTGCTCGATCACGACGACTGCCAGTCCGCGATCGCGAATCCTGAAGATGAGCTCTTCTGCCTGCCTGGTCTCCTGCGGGTTCATCCCGGCGGTCGGCTCGTCGAGCAACACCAGCTTCGGATCCGTGGCTAGCGCGCGGGCGATCTCGAGGCGGCGCTGGTCACCGTAGGGAAGGTTTCGAGCGAGAGCGTCCGTTGTCGGCCCCAAGCCGACGAAGTCGAGCAGCTGCTGCGCTCGCTCGCGTGTCTCCCGCTCCTCGCGGCGGAACTTCGGACCGCGAATGATGGAGGTGAACGCTCCCGCCGAGGTCCGGCAGTAGCGGCCCACCATCACGTTCTCCAGTGCCGTCATGTTCGCGAAGAGCCTGATGTTCTGGAACGTACGAGCCATGCCTGCCTGCACCACCTTGCGCGGCTTCGGTGGCAGCACGGCGCCGTTGAACACCACCCGGCCAGCGGTCGGCAGGTAGAGGCCGGTGAGGCAGTTAAAGAACGTCGTCTTGCCGGCACCGTTGGGTCCGATCAGCCCGACGATCTCCCCTGGCATGACGCGGAAGCTGACGGAGTCAACGGCTGTCAGACCACCGAACCTCATGGTCACGTTCTCCGCCGCCAGTATCGGTGCGTCGCGATCTGTCGTCGGCGCGGTGGTCTGCACTTGCGTCATGTCGCCCCCTTCACAGTTCCGGTCTCGGCTATCTCGTCGGAGATACGGTCAGCCAGCTCCTCGTCCTCCTCATGGAACTCCAGCTGGCGTCGCTGGTTCGCTACCAGGCCCTCCGGTCGGAAGCGCATCATCAGGACCAGCACCAGTCCGAAGATCAGCAACCGATACTCACTGACGAACCGCAGCTTCTCCGGCATCAGCTTCAGCAGTGTCGCGCCGATCAGCACGCCAAGGACCGTACCCATCCCGCCGAGCACGATCGCGGCCAGCAAGAAGGCGGACTCCAAGAAGACGTACTGGTCAGGGGTGACCGAGACGTCCTGATGCGCCTTGATCGATCCCGCGACACCGGCCAGGAACGCGCCACCGGCGAACGCAAACAGCTTCAACCCGAAGACATTTACCCCCATCGCCTCGGCGGCCCTCTCATCCTCACGGATAGCAACCCAGCCGCGACCGATTCGCGAGTTGTTCAACCGCGTGAACACCAAGATGATCAAGCCGATGACCAGCAGCAGCAAGAAGTAGTAGTTGGAGAACCGGCCCAGCGGAACACCGATCAACTCATGCCGGATGCCGAAGTCGAACCCGAAGAAGTTGAGCTCTGGAATGGCCGGGATTCCGTTGGACCCGTTGGTCAGGTCCGGCCCGTCCTCACCGTCGAGGTTGTTCATGGAGATGCGGAAGATCTCACCGAACGCCAAAGTGACAATTGCCAGGTAGTCACCGGACACCCGCAACGTCGGCGACCCGATGATGAGGCCCAGCGCAGCCGCTACCGTGCCGCTGATCAGGACCACAACGATGAACGGCGGGTGCCAGTTGATGGTGGAGAACGCAGACTCGGACAGGATTGCGGCCACGAACGCACCGGCTCCCAGGAATGCGATATAGCCGAGGTCGAGCAGTCCCGCCAGCCCGACGACGATGTTGAGGCCCATCGCGGTGGCCGCGAAGATGATCACCTGGGTGGCGATCGACATGTTTGCGTCGGAGCCGTCCTGGGTGAAGGGGAACATGAAGGCGACTAGGAAAGCGGCGAGGATGAGGACCTTCTTGTGCCGCTGCGACACCGCCGACAGCCAACCCATCACCCCACTACGGATCATCACGGCGACGACTGCACCGACGAACGCCAAGAAGGACACGAAGATCCCTGCGTCATCCTGGTCCAACGCGTACGCGGCCGCGAACAGTGCTGCAGCCATCAGCCCGGCGATGGCGAGGACCTCCAACGGCGCTGGCGCGGTGGCCGCAGCCAGCGTTGGTGGCCGACCGGTGGGCATCAGCCTGGTCCCGACAAAGGCGAGGAGGGTGGCGACCAGCGCGACCCAACCGCCGTACATCACGTTGACGGCACCGCCCAGCTCGACGGAAATGCTGACCAAGATCAGTACCACGTAGATCAGAGCACCGGTCGCTCCGGCCCTGGCTCCCGGCACGCAAGCCGTACGGGGTCGCCTCGGGGCCGGCTTGAGCACCTGCTGGAGCACCAAGAAGGCAACGATGATTGCGCCGAGCACCAGACCGAGGTACTGCAGCGGGGAGGGATCCACCAGGAACGTCATGTCATCCAGCGCCCGGGCACTGTATGCCCACGGCAGGAAGGGAGCGATGATCAGCAGCACGCCACCGAACAAAGCGATGATCCGGCCACGGCTGCCGTGTCGTTGCTGCAGCTCGGGGGTGACGAGCGTGGGAAGAGTGATCATGCTCGGTCCACCACCCTCGCTCCCAGCAGACCCTGCGGTCTGAAGACGAGCACCAAGATGAGCAGTGCGAACGCCCACACGTCCTTCCAGGCGGAGCCGCCGAACTGACCGGGGATGAACGTCGCCATCCCCTCGACCACACCGAGCACCAGACCACCGAGGACAGCGCCGTTGATGTTCCCGATGCCGCCCAGGACAGCAGCGGTGAACGCTTTGAGCCCCGCCAGGAACCCCATCCTGAAGTCCACGTTGGTGTAGCGCAGACCGTGGGCGAGACCGGCCACGGCGGCAAGCGCGGCGCCCAGGGCGAACGCGACCATGATGATCTTGTCGACGTTGATGCCCATCAGCCGCGCGGTGTCCGGATCCTGCGACGTGGCCTGCATCGCGCGGCCGAGCCGGGTCTTGTTCACGAAGACGTACAGCAGACCGGCGCAGATGGCCAGTGCTACGAGGGTGAAGAGCGCCGCCCGCTGGATGGTCAGACCGCCCATGTTGAACGCCGGGCCGGTGACGTACTCGATCTGCGGGAACGGGATCGCCCGCTTGGAGTCGGGAAAGCCCGGAATGTCGCCGTAGAACAAACGGATGAGCTCCTGCAGAAAGATCGACACCCCGATAGCGGTGATCAGCGGCGCCAGACGTGGTGCGTTGCGGAGCGGTCGGTAGGCGAACCGCTCCGTCAACAGGGCGACGCCGACCGCGGCCACCACGCCCCCAAAGAGCATCAGAGGCAGCATCCAGATCGACACGTTGCCCGCCGGAAACAGCAGCCAGACGGCTAGCGCCCCGAACCCGCCGATCATGAAGATCTCGCCATGGGCGAAGTTGATGAGCTGGACGATGCCGTAGACGACGGTGTAGCCCACCGCGATCAAGGCGTACAAAGCTCCAAGAGACAGGCCGTTCACGAGCTGCTGGAGAACGTCCACGCATGCCTCCCCTGGTAGCGCAAATCTGGGCAGAAGTGGGGGGACAGACTACTCGTCTGTCCCCCCGTCCGAAGACTATCCAGTGATGAACCAGAAGTGGGAGCCGCGTGGCGGCTCCCACTGTGGATCAGGTACCGCTCTTGTCAGCAACCCACTTGCCGCCGGTCACCTTGTAGACCGTCAACACCTTGGTCTTGGTGTCGCCGTACTCGTCGAAGCTCACCGGGCCGGTGGCTCCTTCGAAGTTCACCTTGCCGATGGCTTCTACGGTGGCGGGTAGGGCGCCCTTGACATCCTCAGCCTCGGCCAGCGAGACCTTCAACCCGTTGATGATTGCATTGGCCGCGTCGAAGGCGTAGGCGCCGTAGGCAGCGTATGGCTCCTTGTAGCCAGCGGCCTTGTAGTCAGC
>CADCUO010000038.1 GCA_902805915.1 uncultured Propionibacteriaceae bacterium
CAGCTCCGAAGACAACGACCCACCGAGGGGCTGAATGTCCATCGCCGTCACCGGGGCAACCGGTGCAGTGGGGTCCACGGTGGTAGCCAACCTGCGCTCCCGTGGAGTAACGCCGGCGGTCGTGGTCCGCGACCCCAGGCGGCTGGCCTCTCCTGACGGCTTGGATGTACGGCTCGCCTCCGGCTACGCCGACCGCGACGCGATGACCACCGCCCTCGCCGGATGCCACACGATGCTGCTGGTGAGCGGCCGGGAGTCGGCCGACCGGGTCTCGGAGCATCTGTCAGCGGTGGCCGCTGCTGTCCGCGCCGGCGTCGAGCGCGTGGTCTACCTGTCCTTCCAGGGGGCCTCGCCGAACTGCACCTTCACCTTCGGTCGGGACCACTGGCATACCGAGCAGGCCATCCGGCGCAGTGGGCTCGCCTTCACTTTCCTCCGGGACTCCTTTTATCTCGCCGCCTTAGGCGCACTGTGCGGCGGTGACGGGATCATCCGAGGCCCAGCCGGCGACGGCGCCGTTGCCGCGGTGTCGCACGAGGACGTAGCAGCGGTGGCAAGTTCGGTCCTGCTGGACGACAGCTGGACAGGCGAGACCTTGGATGTGACCGGCCCTGAGGCAGTCACCCTTGACCAGGTAGCGGATGTGATCTCGGACCTTCGCGGCGTCCGCGCCCGCTATGTCAGGGAGACCATCGAAGAGGCCTGCGCCTCCCGCGCCCATTACGGAGCCCCTGCGTTTGAGGTGGCCGGTTGGGTCTCCTCCTACCAGGCCATTGCCAACGGCGAGGTGAGCCAGGTCAGCGACACGGTGCGGCAGGTGACTGGACAGGCTCCCGTCGATGTGCGCTCCTACCTTGCTGCCCGACCGAATCTGCTCGAGCACATCAAGGGCTGAGTGAGGAGTCCAGACCCCGACGCTCAGTGCTGGCTTGCCTCTGCAAGCCCGCTCGGCTGGTAGGTGTCGCTGGTCACCCGTACCGCGGTCATCGCCACCACCATCACCCCTGCTGCGATGATCATCGCGCCGACCACTATGATGACGGCGATGCCACGGTCAGTCAGCCGCCACCGAGTCCCCTCGGCCACCGCGCAGGACCTGATGGTCGGGCCGATCACCGGCCGCGCAGCCGCGGGAACCGGAGGCGGGACCAACCTGACCGGGCGGGACTGCAAGCTGACGGAGCGGCCGGCCCGGCGCGCCGGGCGCACCCCCCCGGGTTCCTGCCGTGGCGGCACTGAGGTGCGCCCCTGCCCATGCTTCAGACGCCCGGCATCAAAATCCGGAGACCGCAAGATCCCCTCGAGATCTGCTACTTCCGCTGTCATGGCGCTCATGGTCGTACTCCTTGAGAGAGGCGCGAACGAGGTGTCCGATAGAACGTACGTTTGATTTGTATCGCATGTGGGCGGCCACGCCAAGTACATTCGCACGGGTGTTCGATCCTGCGTAGCCATGCGACAGAGTCAAACATCCGCCTCTGACAACTTTCTGGCGAGTTGCTCGGAACGACCTGGCACTAGGTTGCGACACGCGACACGCATCGAACGAGTGTTTGATTTTGTCGATGCGCTTCTCTATCTTCAGACTCATGGCAGGAAACGACGAGCGCCCAACACCCGCACCGACCAAGAACCGGCGCGGCCGCCCAAGAGCTAGCGACGTGGCGGCGCAGATGGCAGAGCACGCCTCGGTGAGCTCGCTACCGGACGGCCCAGCCGACGCCGACGGCCTAACGCCCAGACAGCGACGAATCCTCGAGGTGATCAAGGAGGCCGTCGACGCCCGCGGATATCCACCGAGTATCCGCGAGATGGGTGAAGCCGTTGGCCTGGCCAGCTCCTCGAGCGTCGCCCACCAGCTGAAGATGCTGGAGGCCAAGGGCTTCCTCCGCCGCGATCCCAACCGCCCCCGTGCCCTCGAGGTCCTGCTGCCCGGTGACGGACCCGCCGCAGCCAAGAGTGCACCGGTCAGCGCTGTGGGAGCATCTGCAGCCGACGACACGGGTGTCGGCGACGCTTACCCACAGCCCGTTCATGTCCCGCTGCTGGGCCGGATCGCGGCCGGCGGCCCGATCCTCGCTGAGGAGCGGATCGAGGACGTCTTCGCACTGCCCCGCCAGCTGGTCGGCGAGGGAACGATGTTCATGCTGCAGGTCAGTGGTGACTCCATGATCGAGGCAGCGATCTGCGACTGCGACTGGGTGGTAGTCCGTCAGCAAGCCACCGCAGACAACGGTGACATCGTCGCCGCCCTACTGGACACCGAAGCCACAGTGAAGACGTTCAAGCGGGCCGACGGGCAGGTGTGGCTGATGCCGCACAACGCCGCGTACCAGCCCATCGAGGGCAACCATGCCTCGATCCTGGGGAAGGTAGTCGCGGTGTTGCGCAGGACGTGACGAGTCCGAGCTCAGAGCAAGCTGGGCTCGGACGCGGTCATAGAGTTGGTCAGCCGCGCTACCGCGCGGAGCTTGTTCGCGACATCGAGAGCTGCCACCTTGTACGCCTCCGACAAGGTCGGATAGTTCAGCACGGTGTCCACAAGATAGTCGACAGTGCCCCCACAACCCATGATCGCCTGTCCAATGTGAACCAGCTCGGTCGCACTGGTACCGAACACGTGCACGCCGAGGATCTCACGGGTATCTGAATGCACGATCAGCTTGAGCATTCCGTAGGAGTCGCCGATGATCTGTCCGCGCGCCAGCTCTCGGTAACGGGAGATGCCCACCTCGAACGGGACGGACTCATGCGTCAGCTCAGCTTCGGTCTTCCCGCAGTAGGAGATCTCCGGAATGGTGTAGATGCCGATCGGCTGCAAGCCGTGGAGCTCATTCGCCGGCTCGTTGAAGGCGTGCGACGCGGCCAGCCGTCCCTGGTCCATCGAGGTCGCTGCCAAGGCCGGGAAACCGATCACGTCCCCGACGGCGTAGATGTGAGGCACGGCTGTCGCATAGTGCTCGTCGACGTGCAACCTGCCGCGGGGATCGACCTCCAGACCGGCCAGATCAAGCTGGAGGGCGGCGGTGTTGCCCTGTCGCCCAGCCGAATACATCACGACCTCTGCGGCGATCCGCTTGCCCGACGCCAATGTGGTGATGGTCCCACCACCGGAGCTTTCGACCGACAACACCTCTTCACCGAAGCGGAATGAGACGGAAAGGTCGCGGAGGTGGAACTTGAGTGACTCCACGATCTCTGGATCGCAAAACTCCAACATCTGGGATCGCTTCTCAACCAAGGTCACGCGGGTGCCGAGGGCAGCAAAGATCGACGCGTACTCGACCCCGATCACCCCAGCGCCCACCACGACCAACGAGTCAGGCACCCGCTCCAGGGTCAGGATCTGGTCAGAGTCGAGGACCCGCTGGCCATCGAACCGGATGCTTGCGGGCCGAGCTGGAGTAGTGCCCGTGGCGATCACCAGCTTCTCGGCGGTCAGGGTGCGATGAGTCTGTGCGCCTTCGACCGACACCGACAGGGTGTGCGGGTCGACGAAACGAGCCATCCCCGGAATCAGCTCTACGTGGTTACGAAGCAGCTGGGACCGGATCACCTCGACCTCCCGCCCGATCACGTGAGCCAACCTGGCCAGCAGGTCAAAGATCGTGATGTCGTCCTTGACCCGGTAGCTGGCGCCGTAGATCTCCCGCAGCTGCATCCCGGTGAGATAGACCACAGCCTCCCGCAGCGTCTTGGACGGGATGGTGCCGGTGTTGACGCACACGCCCCCGACCATGGCTTTGGTGTCGATGATGCAGACCTTGCGGCCGAGCTTCGCCGCCATGATGGCGGCTTTCTGGCCGCCGGGGCCGGATCCGATCACGGCGAAGTCGTAGTCGTATGTGTGCTCCACCTTAGCTAGCGTGCCAGAGGATCGTGGCACTCGCCACCGAATGCGCCAAGCCACCTGCGTGGCGGACCGCCACGGCGTCGGCATCGCACCGCCGAGCGTGCCCTCGGCTAGGAATCTCCCGCCAGCCGGCGCAGGGCCTGGATTGCAGTCTCCCGATCGGTGGTCGGCCACATGTCCGGCATCGACGCCTTGAGGAAGCTGCCGTACCGAGCTGTGGCGAGCCGCGGGTCGAGGACAGCAACCACGCCTTTGTCTGTAACCCGGCGGATCAACCGGCCGGACCCCTGGGCCAGCAGCAGTGCAGCATGGTTCGCTGCTACGGCCATGAAGCCGTTGCCCCCTGCCTCAGCCACTGCTCGCTGCCGGGCCACGGTGAGCGGCTCGTCCGGACGCGGGAACGGGATCCGGTCGATGATCACCAGCTGGCAGGTCGGTCCGGGGACGTCCACGCCCTGCCACAGCGACAGGGTTCCGAACAGGCTGGCAGACGTCTCTGCAGTGAACCGGCGGGTCAGCTCAGACAGCTGTGCGTCGCCTTGGCACAGGATGGTCATCTTGGGCAGCTGCCTGCGGACGTACACGGCGGCCGCTTCTGCGGCCCGGCGGGAGGAGAACAGGCCCAGCGTCCTGCCGCCCGAGGCCCAGACCAGCTCGGCTATCTCAGCCATGGCGGCCTCGGACAATCCGTCCCGTCCTGGTGGGGGCATCGACGCCGCAACGTAGAGGATGCCTTGCTTGCGGTACTCGAACGGCGAGCCGACGTCCAGCCCACGCCATGGAACAGGGCCCTCCCGGCTCTTGTCATCGGTGTCGTCGGCGTCCTCGACGACGTCGGGAGCTGCCGGGTCATCGACGCGTTCGTCAGCCCGAAGCCCGACCGACGCGGCCACGTTAGAGAAGTCACCGCCCAGCTTCAGGGTGGCCGACGTCAGTACGGTGGTCCGTTCCCCGAAGACACTGGACCGCATCAACCCCGCCACGGTCAACGGGGCAACGTGCACCTCCCGTCCGAACCGCTCGCGCTCCGACACCCAGATCACATCGGAGGGGTTGAGTCCTGCCATCCGCTCCGCGATGTCCAGGATCTCCTTCACTGCAGCTGCCGCCTGGCGCACCTCATTGTCGTGGCTGTCCTCACCGGTCGTCATCGCACTGACGGCGCGTCGCGCCACACTGCGAATTGCTGCACAGGCCTGCGTCAGCGGTGCATCCGGGTCTTCAACCCGCTCCAAGGGTGAGTCGTCCAATGCCGTCCGGAGCAGATCAGCAGACTCCAGCAGCTCGAGCGCCAGCTCATCCTCCAGGAACGTCAGCGCTCGCCGGCCCACTCGCTCCACCATCTGTGGGGTGAGCTCGGCTGACGCCGCGCCGGTCACCCGGGACACCAGCTCGTGAGCCTCGTCGATGATGACAGCGTCGTGCTCGGGCAACGCCGTACCGCCGTGCATGGCGTTGATGGCCAGCAGCGCGTGGTTCGTCACCACCAGATCAGCTGCTCTAGCGTGCTCGCGGGAGCGTTCCACGAAACAGCGGTCACCATGTGGACAGGCCTGCACGCCGAGGCACTCCCGCACCGGGATCGAGACCTGCTGCCAAGCCCGGTCGGTGTGGGTCGGCGCATCGTCACGATCGGCCAGCCCGCCGTCAACGTCTTGGCGGTCAGCCCATTCCCGCAGCGCGAGCACCTCAGCGCCCACTGAGGACTCAACTGTGACGGAGGGGGCTGACGGGATGGTGGCTGCGAGGTCGCCGGCCGAGATCAGCGGCACCTGGTCATCAGGTGCTCCCTCGCGGACCCTCAGCAGGCAGGCGTAGTTGGTGCGGCCCTTGAGAATCGCGTGGCTGGGGCGCTCGCCGGTCACGGCCTCGACGGCGTCGAGCGCTGCCGGAATGTCGTTGTTGGCCAGCTGACTCTGCAGCGCCAGTGTCGCGGTCGCTATCACCACCCGCTCCGAGGGGCGTCGGGTCAACCGAACCAGCGTCGGCGCGAGATAGCCCAGCGACTTGCCGGTCCCGGTCCCGGCCTGGACGAGCAGGTGCCGTCCCGTATCCAGGCTGGCTGCTATCGCGTCGGCCATCGCGATCTGGCCGGAGCGTTCGCTGCCGCCGATCTCGGCGACCGCCGCTGCGAGGGCATCCCGGTGGTCTGCCCCGGACCTGCCCTTCCGCGGCCCGGTCTTCTTCGCGCTGGTCGCTGGTACGCCGCCATTCGTTGTGCTGGGCTGCGGAACGTCGGTGGTCTGACCGTCTTCAGTGATGAGGCCCGGCAGGCGGGTCGAACCGGTGGAGGTCACCTCGACCCGCTTGGTATCCACCGAAGCAACCTAGCCGCCGGCTCCGACAGTACGGGTGAACTCACTCCGCAGCTGTGGACAACGCGAATGGTGCGAGCTCACCAGCGAGGTCTCCGTGCACCCGAGCGACTACGACGGTGCCCTGGTCGGTGTGCTCCAGGGTCACGATCTCTCCGGCCTGGTGAATGCGGTTGATCAGGTCGCCGCGCTCGTACGGCACCAGGGCACGGATCCCCGTACCGGGCTGCGGCAGCCGGGCCTCGATCTGAGCGCGTAGCTCCTCCACCCCGGCGCCGGTACGGGCCGAGACGATGGCGGCGTCGGGATACTTCGTACGCAGCGTGGTGAGGGCCTCGGGGTCGGCCGCATCAGCCTTGTTGATCACGACCAGCTCCGGCAGCTTGCCGGCGCCGATATCGGCCAGGACGGTACGCACCGCACTGATCTGACCGGTGGGGTCGGGATCGGACCCGTCGACGACATGGACCAGCAGATCAGACTGCGCTGACTCCTCCAGGGTGGACGCGAAGGCCTCAACCAGATCGTGCGGGAGGTGCCGTACGAACCCGACGGTGTCGGTGAGGGTGAACACTCTGCCGTCCGCGGTCTGGGAGCGACGGGTGGTGGGGTCCAGGGTCGCGAACAGCGCATCCTCGACCAGTACGCCGGCGCCGGTCAGCCGGTTCAGCAGGCTCGACTTGCCCGCATTGGTGTAGCCGACGATCGCCACCGACGGGATCTGGTGCCTTCTGCGCTCAGCCCGCTTCGTCTCCCGGGTTCCGTCCATCTCACGCAGGGCGCCGCGCAGCTTCGCAATCCGGCTGTTGATGCGCCGGCGATCCGTCTCCAGCTTGGTCTCACCCGGGCCGCGACCGCCGATGCCGGCACCGCCGCTGGTACGACCGCCCGCCTGACGGGACAGGTTGCCACCCCAACCACGGAGCCGCTGCTTGAGGTACTGCAGCTGGGCCAGCTCCACCTGCGCCTTGCCCTCCGCACTCCGGGCGTGCTGGGCAAAGATGTCGAGGATCAAGGACGTACGGTCAATTACCTTGACCTTGACCCGGTCCTCCAGGTTGCGCAGCTGCGCCGGGGAGAGCTCACCGTCACAGATGACGGTGTCCGCGCCGGTGGCAACCACCACGTCGCGTAGCTCGTCGACCTTGCCGCGGCCGATGTAGGTTGCCGGGTCGGGCCGGTTGCGGCGTTGGACCAGACCTTCGAGAACCTCCGACCCTGCCGTCTCAGCGAGCAGCTTGAGCTCGATCATCGCGTTGTCCGCGTCGACCTGGCTGCCGGTGGTCCACACGCTGACCAGGACGACCCGCTCCAGCAACAGCTGCCGGTACTCGACCTCGGTGATGTCACGAAGCTCGGTCGACATACCGGCCACGCGGCGCAACGAGATGCGGTCAGCGAGGTCCTGCTGGTCCCCGTCGTAGCCGTCCACATCGCTGCCTCCGGGTTGGCCGCCGGAGTCCAGCGGTGTCGCGGACTCGGTCGAGGCCATGGGAAGGTCCTCGATAACAAGCTCGTCGGAGTCGGTGGAGTCAGTGGTGATGTCGGGTTGGGGCAAAGTCATCGTGAGTCCAGAATCTCATGCCGGGCCAAACGTGGCGAGTGCGTTTTCACAGCCGTACGCCAATCAGAAGACGGAGTAGCCGCCGTCGATGACCATGATCTCGCCGGTCATGAAGGCAGACGCCGGCGCGGCGAGGAAGACAACACTGGGGCCCAGCTCCTCCGGCACCCCGAAACGGCGCATCGGCGCGTCTTCGATCCAGTACCGCTGGAAGGCCGGCTCGTCGACCGGGGTCATGTCGGTTGCGATGTAGCCGGGCGCGAGTGCGTTGACGCGCACCCCGTACGGCGCCCACTCCGCGGCAAGGCTGCGCGTGAGGTGGTGGACCGCCGCCTTCGAGGCGTTGTACGCCGGCTGCCACTGCGGCCGGTTCACG
>CADCUO010000039.1 GCA_902805915.1 uncultured Propionibacteriaceae bacterium
GGCCACAACGCCGAGGGCGATCCATTTCGGGTTCCGGCGACTGCGGACGGGTGAGGGCGGCACAGCCGCGATGACAGCGGCACCCGTGGAGGTCGCATCCTCCCTACGGAGTGGCCGCGCATGGCTGCGCTTACCAAGCTGTGGCGTTTGAGTTGCCGTCACTTAGTTACCTCTGATGCTTACTGTCATTTTGTTTCCCCCCGGAATCTGAACGTGTTGCCGGTGAGCGTAGCGGGAGCGTTTCGGTGGCGTCATCGGGGATGGCCTTGGATGTCACGCGGCGCCTTATCGATGTCGGTCTCCTGGACGACGGAGCCGCGCGTGCCGCTAGGCCACCTCCAACAGAATCTCTGAGTTTTCGCTGAGCCTCCGCACCGCCCGACTGCATCGGTAGCGGACGTTGGCAGCGCTGATCCGGTGCCGCATGGCGGCCTGATGGCTGGACATGCCGTCGAGGTAGACGCTGCGCATGACGGCCTCGGTGTTCTGGTCGATCAGCCCCAACTCCGCCGCAGCGCTGATCAGCCGCCGCCCGGTCCAGCTCTCAACAAGGTTGTGGTCAAGCAGCTGCGCCGCATGGACTCGACCGCAGAGCCAGTCGAAGCATCCCCCCGGTGCCATGGGCAGGCAGGCGGCGCTGTCGGCTAAGTCCTGCGTGACCGCTTTCAAGGTGTCGAGGTAAAGGTTGGCTGCAACGCGCCGCGGTCTAGCGGTCAGCGGATAAGTCCGAATGCGGCACCACATCGCGGTGACGTAGTCATCGCTGGTGGCGTGTTTGTCCCGGGACACCATTCGAACGATCTTGCCGAGCATGGATTGGAGAACCACTCGACCCGCCAGCTCGTCGCCGGCCAGACACTCGGACAGCAGGGCGTGCAATGCATCGTCGGGGGTCAGCCGGATGGCCTGGATGAGGTCGGGCAACTCCGTGCAACCGTGCAAGGCTCGGTGCTCCAAGCTCCAACGCCGCACGGCCGACGGATGCTCCTCCACTAATCGAGCCCACTCAACGTTCAGGGCGTCCACGAGTTGGTATCTTCCGCTGGTCGGCGGCTGGTGGTGCGGCACGTTCTCTCCTTAGGACTGCTGATGCGTTGCCCCAACATTGACGATGCGGTGTTGGCCGAGTTGTTGCCAGAATTCGGAAAGGTGTTGTCCGCCGCCAGCAGGTGTTGTCGGAGTCGCTGAACCCAGCTCTGCTCGTACTTCTCCAGCAAGGGCAAAAGATCTGCTGCTGCGTCGCGCACTCCCGGTAGGGGGTCAGTGAATCCGAGCCCAAAAACTGGCGCACCCCTTGCGCTCGAACCTACGTTCGATTAAAGTGTAGACATGGACGAGCCCAAAGAATCGGTAACGGCGTCCATGGCGACGCCGGTCGATCATGCTCTACCCAGCTCCGGGTGGCATTCGAGCACCTGGTGAAGGCGGTGGAGGACGGCGGTCTGGACCACTATGACGTGCCCGGCTTGTTGAAATTCATCACCGATTTCGAGCGGGTCCAGAATCTGGCAGAGCTGGTGCATCAGCGGGTGGTGGCTGACTGCGACCGACGCCAGGTCGCAGACCAGCTGAACGCGCGGAACACCCGGACGCTGCTGGCAGGGCTGCTGCGGATCTCTGAGCGTGAAGCCGGTCGACGGGTCCGGGCCGCCACCGCCGTCGGGGACCGAGTCAACCTGCAAGGTGCGCTGATCGGTGCAACCCGGCCGGCGCTCGCCGCGGCGCAGCGGGCCGGGGAGGTCAACCCGGAGCAGGTTGCGATTATCGAACGTGCTTTGGATCAGGTCGACCGGCCCGGCTATGACCCCGCGGAGATCGCCGCCGCGGAGCAGACGCTGACCGGATACGCGGCCGACTTCGGTCCGCGGGACCTCCGCCGGATCGCTGCCAAGCTGGTCGAGGTTCTCGACCCCGACGGCACACTGCCGGCTGAAGAGCTGGCCCAGGACCGGCGCCACCTCTACCTGACCGCCAACCGGGACGGCACCTACACCCTGACCGGCCGGCTTACTGGCTGTGTCGGCGCAGCGTTGCAGGCGGTTCTGTCACCGCTGGCGAAACCCCACATCCCTGTCGACGACGACGGCACTCCTGTCACTGGCGACGGCCCTCGGGATCCTCGGACCGGTGGGCAGCGGCTGCATGACGCCCTCGATGACGCGTGCGCCCGCTTGCTGCGTGCTGTGGGCTACCGGCTTCGGGTGGCACACCGGCCACCGTCATCGTGACTATCTCCGCCGAGGACCTGCTGGCCCGGACCGGGTACGGCGAGACCAGCGACGGCACCCTGATTCCGACCGGTCGGCTGCTCCAGCTGGCCAACGAGGCCGACATCCTTCCCGCCGTGCTCACTGCCACCGGGGAATGCTTGATGCTGGGCCGGTCTATGCGGATCGCGACTACAGCGCAGACGTACGCACTAATCGCCCGCGACGGCGGCTGCTCCTTTCCCGGCTGTACCCACCCACCCGAGTGGTGCGACCGACACCACATCAAAGAGTGGATCGACGGCGGGGAGACAAACCTCAACAACTTGACCCTGCTCTGCCTACCACCACACCCGCTACGCCAACCACGGCTGGACCTGCCGGCTCAACCCCGCCACCGGCCTCCCCGAATGGGTACCACCGCGCTGGATCAACCCCCACCAAACACCACTTACCAACCACCGGATCAGACGACGACATCTGCCGCCAAACAGAGCAGGGCCAACGGTGCCGCAGGGGCGGCTCGAGGTGTCGAGGTGCTGACTGAGGAGGTTGCTACGCCACTGGTTCCTGCCCGCAAGCCGACATCGCAGAGTCGTCAGCGGCGGCGCCCACGCTTCCTGCGCTGACCGAAGCCCTCCAGCTTGGCCAGCCCACGGGTCAGTGCCGTCTGACCGGAGCGCTTCTCCAACGCCATCCGGACATATCGAATCAGCACAGTCAGCAGCGGGATGGCAACGGCGAAGAGAATCCACTGACGGATCCGAGCCGTGATGAACAACCACATGGGAGGTCCTTTTCGATGATTGGGTTGGTCTAGGGCGAACCAAGAGCCCAAGACTCGCCGCTGGAACAGGTCACCAGCCATAAGGGCTGATCTCAACGGCTGACTCTGCCATACCCGTCGCGCTGCGGGCTGACGCAAGCGGGCAACCCCCAGGTTGGACGTGTGCTGAGTCGATCCGCTCAGCTAACGTGAGCCCGAACGCCGCCACCTCGCAGGCCGACACCGCCCCACCAGTGTGGATGGCTACCGACCACGCCAACCGTGGCAGACTATCCAACGCTCACGGCAGCAGAGCGGCTCAGACGGCGGGTCCGAACCCAGCTGCTAGAGCAAGCCAGAGCGACTTTGACCGAAACAAGGACGGCACAGAACAGATGGTGGTGAAGGACATGACGGCTGTGCGCCGTGAGCGGGGCGGGGACTTCAACCCTGTCTACCACCAGTACGGTCCGCACCGCGCCGGTCTGCCGCCGCTGGTCAACTACTTCAAGGAGCTGTGGCACCGGCGCGAGTTCGCCGTCGAGATGAGCCGGGCGACCCTTCGGGGCGCGAACATGAACACCTTCTTCGGCCAAGCCTGGCTGGTGATCAACCCGCTGCTGCTGGCCGGTATCTACTACCTGCTGGTCACCATTATCCGGCAGAAGCACGATCCGAGCTTCTTCACCCACCTCACCTGCAGCCTGTTCGCCTTCACCCTGGTGCAGACCGCGGTCACCTCCGGCGCGAAGTCAGTCACCGCCTCCGGCAAGCTCGTGTTGAACACCGCGTTCCCGCGGCTGCTGATGCCGCTGTCGGCCGTACGTACCGCGTTCTTCCGCTTCCTGCCGACCATCCCGGTCTATCTGGTGCTGCACATCATCACCGGCCAGCCCTGGTCGCCGAAGATGCTGCTGTCGCTGTACTTCCTGGCGATGATGGTGGTCTTCAGCATGGGCCTGGCGGCAGTGTTTGCGACCCTGCAGGTGTACTTCCGCGACACCACCAGCTTCCTGCCCTACTTCGTCCGGTTGTGGATGTACCTGTCACCGGTGCTCTGGGCCCCGGAGATGTTGAACACCATGGGGCGCGCCGTCCGGGTCGTCGTCCAGATCAACCCGATGTACTCGATGCTCGGCGGCTACACCGACCTGCTGCAGGAGAGCCGGTTGCCACCGACGTACATGTGGGTCGCCGCGGCGGCATGGGCGGTCGGCTTCGCAGTGATCGGCTTCCTGTTCTTCATGTCGAGGGAGCGTGAGTTCGCTGTCCGTCTTGTTTAGCCCCGCCACCGACTACGCCGTCAAGGTGGAGGACCTCTCGATCACCTACCGCACCACCTTCGAGCGGAAACCGACCCTGAGGAGCGCGCTCAAGCGGTTCGGACGAGGCGAGCGCGCCATCAAAGAAGTCCAGGCCATCAAGAACGTCTCCTTCGATGTACGCAACGGCACCTCCATGGGCATCATCGGAGCGAACGGCGCCGGCAAGTCCACGCTGATGCGGGCCATGGCAGGCATCCTGCCCCCGACCACCGGATCCATCGAGGTGTGGGGCCGGGCCAGCACCTTGCTGGCTCTCGGGGTCGGCTTCAACAACGCGCTTTCCGGCCGGGAGAACATCATCCTCGGCGGGCTCGCTTCGGGGCTGTCCCGCAAGGAGGTCGAGGCCCGCGCCGACCTGATCGCCGACTGGACCGAGCTCGGCGACTTCATCGACATGCCGATGCGTACCTATTCCTCCGGCATGTCGGCGCGGGTCGGCTTCTCGGTGGCGGTGCACATGGAGCCCGACATCTTGATGATCGACGAGGCGCTGTCCACCGGTGACGCCCACTTCCGCGAGAAGGCCAACGCCAAGATGGCGGAGCTGCGGGACAGTGCCCGCGCCATGTTCTTGGTGAGCCACGGCCTCGGCAGCATCAAGGAGATGTGCAACGAGGCGATGTGGCTCGACAAGGGCACCTTGATGATGCGGGGCGAGCCCGAAGAGGTGGTGGAGGCCTACATGGAGTTCCTCAAGGTCAAGAGATCCGCCACCACGACCGAGGACATCTGACCCCGCCCGCGTCAGCCGGCGTCCAACCGCCACTGCAGGAACTGGGCAAGGTCGCCGGTCTCGCCGTCCCGGCCGCCTTTGCCGACGATCAGCGGCGGCGGCGATGGCGTGAGCTTCACCCCGCGAAGGCGCTCCTTTAACCCACCGGGCACCGTCAGCACGTAGTAGGAGCCGTCGTCCCCGATCGCCAGGCTCTCGTTCTTGCGTAGATACCAACCAATCTTGTCCGTCTTCACCGAGTGACCGGAGAACAGCACCGCCCGCAGTGGCGTCGGTTGGATACCGGCTGCCTTGGCATCGGCGACGAACCGGTCAATCAGCACCTGGGCCTTGGCCGACTCGGCGCGCTCCTGTCCCTTCGCCAGCTCCACCCGGCGCGCTGCTTCGTCAGCTCGTGACATGTCTGCAGCCTACTCAGGCAGCGGCAGAATGCGCGTCGGTCCAGGCACAGCGAACGCAGCCGTGCAAACCTGCAGGGCCTCCCGTTCGTATTCAGTGCTGAACCAATCCCGCCCGTACACTGTGCAATGTTCTTGCGACCGAAGGAAAGCCAATGTCAGATCATGCCGTCCCTCCCGAGCCGCCTGCCGGCTCGGCCGGACGCCGACGGCGCGGCGTCCTGCCCGCGGTGCTGATCGGACTGGCTGTACTGCTGGTGGCGGTGATGGCCGCGGGTGCTGTGTACGTCGCCTCGATCGACCGAAGCGTCACCAAGAACATCAAGCGTGCCAACAACCTGCCGCCGGAGCAGCCCACAGCGCCCGGTCAGGCACCCCGGCCGCAGATCGATGAGGAGGCCGACGGTGCCCTCAACTTCGTCTTGCTCGGCTCCGACAGCCGCGACGCCGCCGACGCCGGCAGCGGCCGCAGCGACACCTTGATCCTGGTGCACCTCAACAAGAAGCGGGACAAGGCCTATCTGATCTCGTTCCCGCGGGACATGTACGTCGACGTCCCGGGCCACGGCAAGAACAAGATTAACGCAGCATTCGCCTTCGGTGGTCCACAGCTGACCGTGGCAACGCTGGAGGAGCTGACCTCTGGCCGGATGGACCACGTCGCGCTGGTCGACTTCGAAGGCTTCATCAAGTTGACCGAGGAGCTCGGCGGCGTCACCGTCATCAATGACAACAAGTTCTCCGCCGGCGGATTCAGCTTCCCCAAGGGGGAGATCACCGTGCAAGGGGAGGAGGCGCTGTGGTTCGTCCGGGAGCGCAAGAGCCTGCCCAACGGCGACCTGGACCGAGCCGAGAACCAGCGTAAGGTGGTCCAGGCCATCCTCCGCAAGGGTCTGAGCCCTGACGTGATCGCCAACCCAGCCAAGTTCACCCGCTTCATCTCCGGCATCGCCAAGCACCTGGTGGTCGACCAGAACCTCTCCAACTCCGAGATCCGTTCCATGGCTTTGTCGCTGCGGCTCACCGGTAGCGATGTCCACTCCCTGCAAGCCCCGATCTCCGGGTTCGGTAACACTGCCGACGGCCAGAGCATCGACGTGGTCGACGAGGCCAAGATGGCCGAGCTGGGTCGGGCGATCCGCAAGGACAAGCTCGAGGAGTACGTGAAAAAGTATCCGGCTGAGTAGTCGGTGGCCTTCTGATGGAGTTCGTCCGAAGCCTGCGCCGGCTCTGGCGACATCGGTACTTCCGCAGACTGCTGGCGGTACGGATCGCGACCCAGTCCTGCGACGGGGTGCTGCAGATCGCCCTCGCCTCCTACGTGCTGTTCTCCCCGCAGCGGCAGCCGGACGCCGCATCGGTCGCAACAGTGCTGGCGATCACGCTGCTGCCGTTCTCCGTCCTCGGACCTTTCGTCGGCGTCATCTTGGACCGCTGGCAACGTCGACAGATCCTGGTGGTGGTCGACCTGTCCCGCTCAGTGCTCGCGCTGGGACTGGCCGCCCTGGTCGCCACCGGGCTGCGCACCAACGGCATCGAGGGCTTGTTCTACGGCGGAGTGCTGCTCGCGATGAGCCTGAACAGGTTTCTGCTCGCCGCGCTGTCCTCGTCGCTGCCGCACACCATCGACGATGACGAGTACCTGGTCGCCAACTCCGTCGTGCCGACAATCGGGCCGGCCGGAGTGCTCCTCGGTGTCGGGGTTGGCACTGGGCTGCGGCTGCTGCTCGGATCCCGGATGGCTGCCTACTCGGCGGATGCGGTTCTTTTTGCCGTGGCCGCGGCCGGCTTCGTGCTCAGTGCCTCGTTGGCCATGCGTATCCCCCGCCGCCAGCTCGGGCCGGACGACGTCGATCCGGCTAGCCCCCGCGACATCGTTGCTGGCCTCGCGGCGGCGCTGCGGCATCTCGCGGAACGCCGACCGGCAGCGCTCGGGTTGGTCACCATCGGCGCCCACCGGCTGGTCTACGGAGTTGTCACCGTCGCCACCATCCTGGTGTACCGCAACTACTTCCATGCCCCCGAGGAGGTGGAGGCTGCGATCGCCGACCTCGGGCTGCTGGTGGTTGTGACGGGCGCCGGGTTCATCCTCGCGGCAGCGGTCACACCGGTCTCCACCGCCAGGATCGGGGTCCGGGGCTGGATCATTGCCTGCCTGGTCGGGTCGGCTGTGTTCCAGGTGGTGCCGGGTGCGTTCTACCGCAATCTGCCGCTGCTGGTGGCCGCGTTCCTGCTCGGCATCACCGCGCAGAGCATCAAGATCTGCGTCGACACCCTGGTGCAGGCCCATGTCGACGACTCCTTTAAGGGCCGGGTCTTCATCATCTACGACATGGTGTTCAACGTGGCTCTGGTCGGCGCCGCCGCGGTCGGCGCGTTGATCCTGCCGGCCAACGGCAAGTCGGTGACCATCGTGGTGACGCTGGCGGCGGTCTATCTGGTGACGGCGCTGGCTTTCGCGTCGCTCAGCCGGGGCCTGGATCTGGACCGCGGGACTGAGTCGCTGCGGGCAGTTCCGGACCGCGCCGGCTGAGCACCTCCGAGCGCACCGGAGACGCGGCCCGCTCAAAGACCAGCGCGCGCTGCAATCAGGTCAGATCGATGGCGCCGGCTCAGCTCTGAGCCGGCTCCGACCGGTGGGTAGCCCACCACTGCAGCAGCTCTTCCCGCGCCCGGTCCGGGCCCAGCGGGCCTGAGTCGATCCGCAGCTCCAGCAGATGCTTGTACGCCTGACCCACCACCGGACCGGGCGGCACCCCGAGGATCTCCATGATCTGGGTGCCGTCCAGGTCGGGCCGCATCGAGTTCAGCTCCTCTTGCGCCTCCAGTTCCTTGATCCGCGCCTCGAGGTCGTCGTACGCAGCGCTCAGGCGGGCCGCCTTGGCCTTGTTCCGGGTGGTGCAGTCGGCGCGGGTCAGGATGTGCAGCCGTTGCAGCTGGTCCCCCGCGTCCCGGACATAGCGCCGGACCGCCGAGTCGGTCCACTGTCCCTCGCCGTAGCCGTGGAACCGCAGATGCAGCTCAACCAGCTCCGCGACGGCCTTGACCTCCTCGCTGGAGAACCGCAGTGCCCGCAGCCGGCGGCGTACCAGCTTCGCACCGACCACGTCGTGATGGTGGAAGGACACCTTCCCGCCGTCCTCGAACCTGCGGGTGGCCGGCTTGCCGATGTCGTGCAGCAGCGCGGCCAGCCGGTTCACCAGGTCCGGTCGGGCCGGCAGCCGGTGCTCCAGGCCGATCGCCTGTTCGAGCACCGTCAGGCTGTGCTGGTAGACGTCCTTGTGCCGGTGATGCTCGTCGCGCTCCAGCCGCAGCGCGGGCAGCTCCGGCAGCACCCGCTCCGCCAGCCCGGTGGCGACCAGCAGGTCGAGACCGGCTCGTGGAGACTCGGCCAGCAGCAGCTTGGTGAGCTCGTCGCGTACCCGTTCGGCTGAGATGATGCCGATCCGGTCTGCCATCGTCGTCATCGCCATGACCACCTCGGGCGCCGGGGTGAACCCCAGCTGAGAGGTGAACCGCGCTGCGCGCATCATCCGGAGCGGATCGTCGCTGAAGGACTGCTCGGGTGTCGCCGGTGTCGCTAGGACCCCGGCAGCGAGGTCCTCCAACCCCCCGTACGGATCCACGAAGCGCATCTCCGGGATGGAGACGGCCATCGCGTTGACGGTGAAGTCACGTCGGATCAGGTCGCCGTCCAAGGTGTGGCCGAAGGCGACGTCGGGCTTGCGACTGTCACTGGAGTAGGCGTCGGAGCGGTACGTGGTGACCTCGATCACCCAGGCGTCGTCCCCCTCACCCACCCGGCAGCCGATGGTGCCGAACTCCTTGCCGATCGTCCAGACGGCCGGGGAGAACCGGCGTAGCAGCCGCTCCACCTCGTCCGGACGGGCGGACGTGGTGAAGTCCAGGTCGTGTCCGAGCTGACCCAGCAGTGCGTCCCGGACGCTGCCGCCGACCAGATAGATGTCGTGGCCCGCCGCGGTGAACAGCTCGCCCAGCCGGTCGACGACCGGAGCAATGCGTACCAGCCCCGCTACTGCGTTGGTCTGAGCGGCGGTAAGGCTTGACGGCGGGTTGGACACGCTGACCAACTCTATCGTCTGATCCTGCCCGTACTCCCCCCTCGAGTTCAGCGACGCCACCCCGGCCGGCATCACAACAGCCGGCCATCGCGCTCGGCCGATTAGGATGTCGGCATGTGGAGCGGGCGGTGGTGAGGGGACTTCGGCTGCTGCTCGCGACCCTGCTGTGTGCCACCGGACTGGTCTTCGGCCTCAGTCAGCAGGCCCGCGCGGTCGAGCCGGTGCCTCTGGTCTCTATCTATCTGGACTCGGTGAACCCGGCGCTGCCGAAGCGGGACGGAACCATCACCATCCGGGGCCGTGTGACCAACATCACCGACCAGCCGCTGTTCCGGCTGCAAGCCATCTTCTGGCGCAACCAGGCACCGATCACCACTGGCGACCAGTTAAACCAGGCGGTGGCCTCCCCGTCCAACGAGCCGTTCGGGTCTCGGCTCACCTCCACGTACCAAGATCTCTACCAGACCGGCGAGCCCGAGCTCGGTCCCGGGAAGTCCGCCAGCTTCACCTTGACGGCCAGCGTCGACGACCTCGCGCTCTCCCCCACCAGCGGTGTCTACCTGATGGGCGTGCACGTCCTCCAGAACGGCAACACCACGGCGGTGGGTCGGGCTCGAGTCTTCATCCCGGTGCTTGACGCGGTACCACAGAACACGCTGCAGCTGACCTCGCTGGTTCTTCTCAACAGTCGTCCCTCCCAGGTCCGCAGCGGCGTTTTCTCCGACGGACAGCTGGCCAAGGAGGTGGCACCGGGTGGCCGGCTGTCCGAGATGCTCGACGCCGCTGGGCAGCCGGACGTCAGCTTCGTGGTGGACCCGGCATTGATTGACGAGCTGAAAACCATGAAGGACGGCTACCAGGTGCTGACCCGGAACGGCTCGACCGGGCCAGGCACGGGGTCGGCAGACGCCTCCGAGTGGCTGCAGCGTTTCGCCGCCCTGACCCGGCGGCAGGACGGGTACCGGCTGCCGTACGGGACGCCCGACATTGCGGCACTGGCCCATCAGGACATGACCGCGGTGCTGGCCCGCGGGTCCGAGGCCGCCGAAGCGGTACCGGAGACTGCCGATCTCCCCCTGCTGGCGATGCCGGCCGCTGGCGCGGCCGACGACGACACGCTCAAGGCTGCTGAGTCCTTGAACCCCGTCGCGATCGTGCTCTCCGACGCTTCAGCCGCCGGCGACGGACCGCTGCTCCAGGGCATCGGCAGCGCGCCGATTGTGCGCTACACCGCGACAGCCTTCGGTGGCGGGCCCCGGCCCGACCCCAGCGACACCCCGGTCCACCTTCGGCAGCGGATGCTGGCTGACACCTGGATCCAGGCCACCACCAGTGCGCCCGGGTCAACCCTCGGCCGGGTGCGCGTCATCACCAATGCTGCCCAGGCCGAGGGTGATGACGGCTCCCAGGAGGTGCCGTGGATGAAGCGGTCACCGCTGAGCACGCTGCTCCGCTCCACCCCGGCGCCCTGGAGCAAGAAGCTGCGCTACACCTCCGCCATGAGCAGAGCCGAGCTCAGCGCCGCGTGGCTGTTCGACACTGCCGATCTGGCCAGGTCCTACGACACCTACGCCGAGCTGCTGGCCGAGCCGACCCAAGCCGAGACCGCCGCTGACCGCGCGTTGGCGCGCTCAGTCAGCGCTGTCTGGCGGGGCCGCGACGCCAACGCCGACCGCTTCATCCGCTCCCAGCAACGCGACCTCAGCGCCACCCTCCGGGACGGTGTGAAGCTGACCACCACCCCGCGGGTGACGACGTCGGGCGCCCGAGGGTTCTTCCCGATCACCGTGTTGAACCGGCTTGCCGCCAGCGACGACCCCGATGCCAACGCGGTACGAGTTCAGGTGCGGTTCACCTCCGACAACAGCCAGCGGGTCACCATCGCCACACTCGACTCGGAGCTGATCCGGGCACAGCGAAACTTCACCGGCAACGCCCAGGTCAACGCCAGCAGCAACGGGACCGTCCGGGTCCGTGCGCAGCTCACCACGCCGTCCGGGACGCCGATCGGTCGGCCCCTCGACATTGATGTCCGGGTCACCCAGGCCGGCACCGTCGGCTGGTTCATTGCCGTCGGGGCCGGGGTGGTGCTGATCGGGGCTACCGCGCTGCGGATCCGTCAGGTGGCCAAGGAGCGCTCCGGATCGGCGACCGCCGCGGAAGACCGGGATCTGGACGCGGAGCCCGTCGGCCCCCCTCCGGTAACCCCCCCTGCTGTCAGCGGCGCATCCGGCGCGGGAACAACGAGCGCCGGGACATCAAGCGCGGGGACATCATCCGCGGGGTCGCATGACTGAGTCGGCCGGCTCGACCACGATCGACTCCGAACAGAGCAGCTCGCGCCGGCTGATCTCGGCCAGCATGCTGATGGCGGCGGGCACCATGACGTCGCGGGTGCTCGGCTTCGGCCGGCTGATGCTGCTGGTGTTCCTCTTCGGCAACGGCACCCGGCAGATCGACATGTTCACCTACGCCAACACCGTCCCCAACAGCATGTACATCCTGCTGGCCGGCGGTGTCCTCAACACCGTGCTGGTGCCACAGATCGTGCGCGCCATCAAGGGCGATGCCGACGGCGGACTGGCGTACACGAACCGGATCATGACCGCCGGCCTGATCGGCCTCGCGGTAATCACGGTGGCTCTCACTTTCGCCGCTCCTGCCATTGTGCGGCTCTACACCCCGACCGCATGGCGGGCGCCCGAGCGCGCGGTCCAGTACGACTCCATCGTGATGCTGGCCTACTACTGTCTGCCACAGATCTTCTTCTACGGCGTCCACGTGCTGGCCGGGCAGCTGCTGAACGCGCGGGACAAGTTCGGGCCGATGATGTGGGCTCCGATCGCCAACAACGTCATCTCGATCTCGGTCCTGCTGGTCTTCTGGGCGGTCTACGGCCAAGGTGACGGCCGGAGCGCCTTCACCGACGGGGAGGAGCTGCTGCTCGGTCTCGGGTCAACGCTCGGCATCGCCGCCCAGGCAGCCGTGCTCATCCCGTTCCTCCGCTCGGCGGGCTATCGGTTCAGCCCGCGTTTCGACTTCAAGAACACCGGGCTGGGCAAGACTGTCCGGCTGGCCAAGTGGACGCTGGGCTTCGTGCTGGTCAACCAGCTGGCGCTGGTCGTGGTGAACCGGCTGGCCGGCCGCGCCACCGTTGACGGCCAGGGGGCCGGGCTTGCCGTCTACTACAACGCGTACGCCGTCTGGATCTTGCCGCACTCGCTGATAACGGTGTCGCTGGCGACCGCGATGCTGCCTGCCGTGTCGCGGCTGGCCGCCGCTGGGGACCTCGACGGGGTCAGCGCGGAGACGATGCGGGCACTGCGACTCGCCGTCACCGCCCTGCTGCCGGCCTCGGTCGCCCTGCTTGCACTCGGCATCCCGATGGCGCGACTGGCCTTCGGCTTCGGCAAGGGTGCCCAAGACGCCGAGTTCGTCGGCTGGGCATTGATGGCGCTGGCGGTCGGGCTGGTTCCGTTCACCGTGCAGTACATCTGCCTTCGCGCGTTCTATGCGCTCGAGGACAACCGCAGCACCTTCTTCCTGCAGCTCATCATCGCCGGCGCCAACGTCGTCCTCGGCATCGCAGTGGTATCGGCCTTGAACGAGTCGTCGCTGGTGGCCACCGGTCTGGCCCTGGCCTACTCCGGCGCCTATCTCATCGGCGTCCTGGTGTCGTTCCGAGTACTGCGTCGCAAGCTGGTCGCGCTATCTGGGCGGGACCTAGTGCGCCACTGCATCCGACTGCTGGTCGCGGTCACGCCGGCCGGGATCGTCGCGGCAGTCATCTGCTGGGCGTTCACCTTGTGGTCGGAGTCGCTGCCGGTACGGATCCTGGCACTGGTAGTGGCCGGCACGGTGGCCGTCGGGATCTTCGTGGGCCTGGCCCGCGCGTTGCACATCCAGGAGGTGCACCAGATCCTGGCTACGGTGATGCGTCGCCGCTCGAACCAGACGCCGGAGGTGAGCCCAGACGAGGACGAACCGGGTACCACCGGCGATGCCACCACGAGCCTGGAGTCGGTGTCATCTACCATCGGACCTGAAGCCGTCGACCCGGGTACCCCGGCCGGGGAAGACATCCAGACCAACACCGAGCAAGATATGAGTCAACAAGGCGCCGCTCAGACGCCCGTACCGAGGGCCAACCACATTTCCGAGGACCAGCCAGCCGAGCCGACCCGGGCCCATCGCCTATCCGCCGGTGTCGTCTTGGCGAAGCGCTACCGCCTGGAAGAGGTGCTGGTCGACTCCGACCCGACGCTCACCTGGCGGGCCTTCGATCAGGTGCTGTCCAGGTCGGTACTGATTCATCTGCTGCCGCCGGACGACCCGCTGGCTCCGGAGCTGCTCGAGGCGGCACGGCGCGCCGCCGCCGCCACCGACTCCCGCTTCCTGCGCGTCCTGGACGCGGTCCACAGTGAGCACTCCGATGTCGGGTCCTACATCGTCTGCGAGTACGCCGTCGGCCAGTCGCTGGAGGTGATCCTCAGCTCCGGGCCGCTGTCGGGGCTGGAAGCGGCCTGGGTGGTGCGTGAGGTGGCAGACGCCCTTTCCGGCGTACACGCGCTCGGGCTGTTCCACCAACGAATCAATCCCGACACCGTCATCATCACTCCATCCGGCAACGTCAAGATCGTCGGGTTGCAGATCGAGCAGACACTTCGGCCCAGCCGCCCGGACGTCGTCCATCGCGCAGACACCCCTGACCTGGTCGATGTGTTGGACCTGGGCCGGCTGCTGTACGCCACCCTCGTGGCCCGCTGGCCCGGCGGGCCGGCGTTCAACCTGCCGGACGCACCTGTCTCTGGGCACCGCTGGATGACACCGCGGCAGGTCCGGGCCGGGGTCTCCCCCGCCCTCGACCAGATCTGTGACCAGATCCTGGGCGACCCCCCGCGCCATCGGGCTCCGCGGATCACCACCGCCAACGACGTGGTGAACGCGCTGACAAAGGTTCTCGGCCCGGCCGACGCCTCCGCCGACCTGGAGCGACGGCTCCGGCAGCCGATTCCACTGGTGTCTGCGCAGCCGCAGCTGGTGTCACCGTTGCTTGACCAGACCACGGAACGGGAGGCGTACCAGTCCACCACGCTGATGGCGCCGGTGAACGAGGGGACCCGCGTCGACTCGCCCCTGCCTCCGGTGTCCCTGCCTCCGGTCTCCTCGCCTCCGGTGTCCCATCCCCCGGTGTCCCCCCCTCCGGTGTCCCCGTCGCGGATGACCGGCGGCGGCTCGGTCACCACCGCATGGGCTCCGCGCGCGGAAGCGGAGACCCCGACGCTGATCCGCAACCCACCACCACCGCAGCGGCCCCCGACAAGGCCCAGACGTCCCCGTCGATGGATCGGTCTGCTGCTGGCCCTGCTGGTCCTGACGCTGGCCGCGGGCAGCGTCGTAGCGGCCTACACGATGGCTCGGCGCGGCATCGACCTCAGCGCCCTGGACCCGCGGACCTCTCCGTCTAACTCCGGCTCGCCCGCCACCAGCTCAAAACCGATCCCCATTGCCGACGTTCGGGACTTCGACCCCCAAGGCGACGACCGCACCGAGAACCCGGACGAGGTGAGCCTGGCCGCCGACGGAGACCCGGAGACCCGCTGGCGAACCGTGCAGTACCGGGGCAACCCAAAGCTCGGCGGCATCAAGCGTGGCGTGGGGCTGGTGGTGGATCTGGGTAGCGCCCAGCCGGTCAGCAAGGTAGTCGTGTCGCTGAGCGGTACCGGCACCACGGTCCAGGCGCGGGTCCCCGAGGGTGACGCCGCAGCGGTCAGCGAACCTGCTATGGCTTCCGACCGCAGGTGGCGTACTATGAGTGAGCAGGCGTCGGTTGGACGGACTGCCACGCTAGCCTTCGACTCGAGCGTCACGACCCGGTACGTACTGGTGTACTTGACCTCATTGCCGAAGGAGGGTGACGGCTATCGGGGCGGAATATACGAACTCGAGGTCTACCCGTGATACACGCCCCGGTACAGGGATCGACTGACCGGCTGAGTGACGCGCAGCTCCTGCAAGCCCACGTGGCCGGCGACCCCACCGCATTCTCCCTCCTGGTCACCCGGCACAAGGACCGCCTCTGGGCTGTCGCGCTCGGCACCATGCGCAATCCTGAAGACGCTGCCGACGCCCTCCAGGACGCATATCTCTCGGCCTTTCGACGAGCCGGGACCTTCCGCGGCGAGGCCCAGGTCACCACCTGGCTGCACCGGGTCGTGGTCAACGCCTGCCTGGACCGGATTCGGCGCAACCTGGTACGGGCCACCGATCCCCATCCGGAGCACCCGGACCGGGCGGCGGAGCTGGGTACCCAGGACTTGGCCGACCCGCTCGAGGTTGAGGAGCGACGGGTAGACGTTGCTGCGGCGCTGAGCCAGCTCAGCGCCGACCAGCGGGCAGCCTTGGTTTTGGTAGACATGGAGGGATACTCCGTAGAAGAGTCCGCGGCCATCCTGGGGTGCGCGGTCGGTACGGTGAAGAGCCGCTGTTCGCGAGGGAGGGCACGGTTGGCACCCATGTTGCGGCATCTGCAGGTGGCACAGATGTCAGCGTCGAACCTGTCCGCCTCCTCCGATGACAGAGCGGCTGGGTGTCCTCGGGGGGTTTGATGGCCCGTCCTCTCGAGCTGTCCTACAACTGGCGTACACCGGTCTTCATCTCCACCGTCGGCCTGGTCGTCTGTGTCGGCATTGTGGCCAACAGTGGAGTGCTCGGCTGGATGTCGGTAGCAGTGAGCCTGTTCGCGATGTGGGCCGCGTTCATGGTGGTGGTCTGGCTTCGCACCCGGGCGTACATGGGGTTCGACGGTCCGCTGCTCACGGTCCGCCGCTACCGGCATTTCTCCACCGTTGACGGTCGGACTGTGACGGCGGTGAAAGAGTTCCTGACCCCCAACGGCCCTTGCTACCGGCTGTTCACCGCAGCCGACGGTGGCTCTGTTCGGCGACACTATGTCCCTGCCGCGTTGCTCCGTACAGGTCATTCCACCCTGTTTCAGTGGTTGCTCACCTGGGCGCCGCGTGCGTCCCTGGACCGGGGAAGTCTGAGGACAATCGACACCTTACGAACCCGTGGGCTGCTTGAATGAGGTCAGCCGGACCGCAGGGCTCGTTGACCGAGGCAATCTGAGGCCTTTCCGAGAGGACGGGGGCGCCGGAACCAGTACGCGGGCGGCGGGCCATCACCCATCTGATCCGCGACCGGGGGACCGCCGGGCAGAGCGTTTCTTTAGACCCACTATCGCTGCAGAGGAAGTAGTTGGTTCGTGTCCGTCCACATCTCCGCTGACGAGCTGGCTGAGGCAGCCGCAGGCCTGCTGAACCCTGCCCGCGCCGCGGCCCTCAGCGAGCACGTGGCGGGATGTGCATACTGCACCGAGATGGCAACCGCCATCTCCCAGGTGCCGGGGCTGCTGGCTGTGGAGTCGGCGCCGACCATGCCCGGTGACGTCTTCACCCGGCTGGAAGCCGTTGTTGCTGCTGAAAGCGAGCGTCGTGCTGCTGAGGGTTCGCAAAGTGCGTCCGAGGAGCGCAAGCGCCGGCGGCGTAAGGGAGGGCGGTGAGGACGGCCGCGCGGAATAGCAGGGCGGTTCACACCGTTGCGCCAGGGTAGGGTTGTGGCCTTCGCTGCACCCCTACGGCACCGAACCACAAACCCGTGCGCAGGGACCGTTGGCTTCGGTGCCATCCATCTGGTGGACAAACGATAAAGCAGAGGAACCGATGAGCACAGCCGACACTGTCGGAAACGCCGCCCAGGATGGCCAGGGCGTTGAGCCACGCGAGGTCATCATCGTGGGCAGCGGTCCCGCCGGCTACACCGCCGCGGTCTACGCGGCCCGGGCTGATCTCAAGCCGTTGGTATTCGAGGGTTCCATCACCGCAGGTGGTGCGCTGATGAACACCACCGAGGTCGAGAACTACCCCGGCTTCCCCGACGGCATCATGGGGCCCGACTTGATGGACAACTTCCGCAAGCAGGCGGAGCGGTTCGGCGCTGAGCTGGTGACTGAGGACATCGTGTCGATGGACCTGACCGGACGGATCAAGACCGTCACCGACGGCTACGGCAACACCTTCTCCGCCCACAGCGTGATTCTGGCGACCGGCTCCAGCTACCGCAAGCTCGGTCTCCCCGACGAGGAGCGGCTGTCTGGCCACGGGGTGTCGTGGTGTGCGACATGTGACGGCTTCTTCTTCCGCGACAAGGACATCGCCGTGGTCGGTGGCGGCGACTCTGCCGTGGAAGAGGCTACGTTCTTGAGCCGGTTCGCCCGTTCGGTGACCCTTATCCACCGCCGGAGCGAGCTTCGAGCCAGCAAGATCATGGTGGCCCGTGCGGTCAACGACCCCAAGATCAGCTTCGCCTGGAACTCCGAAGTGACAGCGATTCATGGCGACAAATCAGTCACCGGGGTCACCCTGCGCGACACGGTCACCGGTGCGGAGCGAGAGCTGGCCTTGTCCGGCCTGTTCATTGCCATCGGCCACGACCCGCGGTCTGACCTACTCCAGGGCCAGGTGGCGCTCGACGCCGAAGGCTATGTGATGACCGACGGCAAGAGCACCAGGACCAATGTCATCGGCGTCTTCGCCTGTGGCGACGTGGTGGACCACACCTACCGGCAGGCCATCACCGCGGCCGGCACGGGATGCGCCGCGGCGCTCGATGCCGAGCGGTACCTGGCCGACCTGCACGACGCCGCTCAGCCGGTTCCACAGACGGTCGCCGTCGGCTGACCCGACCCAACCGCTACAACTTGTCAGTCGGCAACGCCAGACTGGCCTCCAGTGGCGAAACAGACAACTGACCCGGGCACCAGCCCGGGTGACGAACAAGCAGGAGGAATGTGATGGGCGCCGTGTCCGAGGTAACCGATGCCAGCTTCAACGAGGTGGTGCTGAAGTCTGAGAAGCCGGTCGTCGTCGACTACTGGGCCGACTGGTGCGGGCCGTGCAAGCAGGTCGCGCCGATCATCGAGGAGCTCGCGAACACCCACGGTGACAAGGTCACCTTCGTCAAGATGGACACCAACACCAACCCGGTCACCCCGGCCAACAACCACGTACTTGGGCTGCCCACCATCCAGGTGTACGTCGGCGGCGAGCTGGTGAAGGCGTTCAAGGGCGCCAAGTCGAAGTCGGTGCTACTGGGCGCTATCGAGGAATACCTCTGATCCAGCCGGTAGTGGCCCGAACGGCTGCGACGCGGTCCCCGGCTCAGCTGGATAGCTCAGCCATCACGCCGGGGATCTCGTCCAGCAGCTCCCGGGCTAGGAAGCCCAGCTTTCCGACGCGGGCGGTCAGCCGATCGCCTGCGGCGGCATGTAAGTAGGTGCCCCAGCACGCCGCCTGGCTAGCCGACGCGCCCCGTGCCCGGAGCCCGGCGAGAGCCCACGCGAGGACGTCGCCGCTGCCTGACGTACCCAGGCCGACGTGCCCAGTACTGACCTGCCAGCAGCCGCCGTCGGGGTCGGCAATCCAACCCTGGCAGCTGACGACCGCCTGGTAGCGCGCCGCTATCGCCGCTATGTCGGCGGCAGGGTCGCTGAGGTCCCGCTCCAGGAGCCGAGCAGCCTCTTCGGGGTTCGGTGTCATCAGCAGGCGTCCGCCGCCGAGTCCGGTGTGCTGCACGCGCGGCCACACTCCGAGTGCGTACGCGTCCAGCACCAGCGCCGCCTTCTCGTCCAGCAGCGGCAGCAGCGTCTGGAGCAAAGTCTCCGTCTCGTCCGCGTCATCCAGCCCGGGCCCGACGACCACGACATCGACCGAGGACAGGGAGTCGGCTACCGCGCTGAGATCCGATCCCAGCACCGACCCCCGAGGGCTTTGCGGCAGACCGTAGACACCCGCCTCCGGCACCGCGATCGCCAATGCCACGGCGGCTGACTGGGCCACGCCCATGGACAGCCGCCCGGCTCCGACCCGCAGGCACGCCAGACCGGTCAGCATCGCTGCGCCCGGTGTCGCAGCGGCACCACCGAGGACCATCACCTGGCCTCGGCCGTACTTGCTGCCGGCCGGGCTCGGCAGCGACCATTCCCGTAGCGACGCCGGTGTGATCCACTCAGGCATCGGAATCCCCCGCGTGCTCAGTGACGGGAGCCTCGCTCAGCTCGAGGTGGGCGACGTCGTTGAAGGACAGCAGGCTCCAGTTCGTGCCGCCCGTGTGCTGCAGCCGGGTGAGGGACACGTTCCGCACCGGAGTGCGCTGGCCGATGTCCAGCACCGACGACTCCGACAGGCGTTCACAGACGTAGCGGACGCAGAGCACTACGGCGTCATGGCAGACCACCAGCGTGCGGCCGTTTCCTGACTCCCGTTCCAGGTCGCGGATGAAGGACCGCACCCGGGCGATCAGGTCAGGGTAGGACTCACCGCCAGGCGGACGGTGGTAGAACTTGCCGAGCCAGGCCCGGCGCGCCGCTTCACCCGGATAGCGCGCCTGAACGCCCTTGAGCGTCAGCAGGTCCAGCACCCCCAGCTCTCGATCCCGCAGCCGCTCATCCACCATCACTGGCAGGTCGATACCGGCAACCTCGAGGGCGACCTCGGCGGTCTGGATCGCTCTGAGGTAGGGCGAGGACCACACCACAGTGGGCAACAGGTCCGGATCCTCCTTGGCCCAGCGCCGGCCCAGGCTACGCGCCTGCTCCAGACCAGTCTCCGACAGTGGGACGTCCGCGTCCCGGAGCCCGATCGTGATCTCGTCCGCTCCGTCGCCGTACGCCTGCGCGGCCGCCACGTTCCCGGTGCTCTCGCCATGTCGAACCAGAATGAGCTCTGCGATGTCCGTTCCCCTCCCGTGACCCTCCGCCGTCATACCCACGGCCGACCATGCAAACACGCCCCTGCAGCGGCCTGCCGCCGCTGCAACTTACCAGTCGTGGACAGTGCCGTCCTTCAGCCGGTTGAACGGCAGATAGGCGGTCTCGTACGGGTAGCGGCCCGCCGCGTCGACGTCCAGGTCGACACCGAGGCCTGGCCGCTCCCCAGGGTGCAGGTAGCCCTCGATGAAGCTGTACGACTGCTGGAAGACGCTGTTGGTCCGCTGGCCGTGAGGCATGTACTCCTGGATGCCGAAGTTGTGGATCGCCAGGTCCAGATGCAGCGCGGCAGCCATTCCCACCGGCGAGATGTCGGTAGGGCCGTGGATACCGGACTTGATCTGGTACTGCGCGGCGAAGTCGAGGATCTTGCGGAGATGAGAGATGCCGCCCGTGTGGGTGACGGAACTGCGGACGTAGTCGATCAGCTGCTCCGATATCAGCTGTCGGTAATCCCACACCGAGTTGAACACCTCGCCGATGGCCAACGGCGTGGTGGTGTGCTGTCGAACCAGCCGGAGAGCCTCCTGGTTCTCCGCCGGGGTGCAGTCCTCCAGCCAGAACAGGTCGTACGGCTCCAGCGCCTTGCCCAGCTTCGCCGCCTGGATCGGTGTCATCCGGTGGTGGCCGTCGTGCAGCAAGGGCAGATCGGGACCGAACTCGTTCCGCACCGCCTCGAACACGCCGGGTAGGTGCCGCAGATAGGCCCGGGTATCCCAATCCTCCTCCGGTGGCCGCGCCGCTCGCTGGGCCGGCTCGTAGTGCTGGTCCGCGTCTGGAGATCCGGGATCCGTCACCACCCCGGCGTCAGTCTTGCTAGGCGTCACCCCGTAGATGGCCCGCAGGCCGGGTACGCCACTTTGCACCCGGATCGCCTGGAACCCCATCTCCTGGTGCATCCGGATGCTGTCGAAGAGCTCCTCGGTGCTGGCGCCGGACCCGTGACCGTAGGCGAGGATGCCCGTTCGGCTGGCGCCACCGAGCAATTGGTACAGCGGCATCCCCGCCGCTTTGGCCTTGATGTCCCACAGGGCGACGTCCACCGCCGAGATGGCAGCCATCGTCACCGGGCCGCGACGCCAGTAGGCGCTGCGATACAGAAACTGCCAGGTGTCCTCGATCTGGTGGGCGTCGCGGCCGATGAGCAGTGGGGCAACGGAGTCCTTGAGGTACGACACCACCGCCGGCTCACGCCCGTTCAGGGTTCCGTCGCCGAGGCCCGTGATTCCGGTGTCGGTGGTCAGCTTCAGTGTGATGAAGTTTCGGTCCGGGCTGGTGACGATGACCTCTGCCTGCTCGATCCTCATGCGCTCCCCTCCTGTGATCAACTCCCAGCCGGCCTCCACTGACCAGCCGATCAACCTGCGAGTACCCGGGGTTGGGCGGCTGGTCCAGGAACCGGACGCTCATCGACGGGCTGCGATGTGTGGGGCGGCGTGTCGCCCGCTCGCTGAGTGATGAGGGGACCATTCCTGGACTGCACCCGCGGTAGGGCTAGCGCAGCGGAGCCCAACCTTAGCGGGCCGCGCTCCACCGGCCGCGAGCGTGATGGGGTCTACGAGAGTGATGTCGCCCGCGAGTGGAGTGGGCCGCGAGCGTGACGGCGACTGCCAGCGTGATTGCGCGTCCGGGCGTGATGGGATAGCGCCATGACGCGATGGAGCGACCTGGCCGGCAGTGACCCTGGTGAGTCCTACGCCGCCCGGATCGCCGCCGCGGCGGCCACCGGGATGGACATGCACGGGGAGGCGGCGCTGGTCGAGCATTGGCTGCGGCGCCTCGGCACGGGCCGCCGGGTGCTGGACGCCGGCTGCGGCACCGGGCGCGTCGCCGTACGCCTGGCCGAACGCGGGTGCGACGTCGTCGGGGTGGACGTGGACCGCTCAATGCTCCAGCAGGCACGAGCAGCCAACCCGGAGCTGGACTGGCGCGAGTCGGACCTGGCCCGATTCCGCCTCTACCCCGATGAGCGTCGCTTCGACGTGGTGGTCTGCGCCGGCAACGTGATCCCGCTGCTCGCCCCCGGCACGCTGGCACAGGTCTTCGACGCTCTCGCCCATGCGGTGGCGCCGACCGGCGTGCTGATCAGCGGGTTCGGTCTCGATTCTGCTCATCTGCCATCTGGCTGCCCACCGCCGGACCTCGCTGAGATCGAGCAGGCAGCCGCTGCCAGCGGGCTGGTCGAGGTGGAGCGGTACGCGTCCTGGCAGGGCGAGCCTTACAGCGGCGACGGATACATCGTGCTGGTGCACCGGCCCGCGAAACAGCGCGACCAGTGACGCGCTGCGCCGCGCTGACCCGTCGAGGAGGGCAGCGGACTCAAGAGGCCAGCGCCGGGCCTGCTACCGGCGCGGGCCTCGTACGCTCAGCGCGTCTCGGGCGACCCGGCTGAAGCTGGCTGGCTCGGGCGGTGCTGGCTGGGCCACCAGACCGGTCAGCCGGGACCAGGCCGCGCTCAGGTCGGGGCGCCACCGTACGGTCGACTGCAGGTCCATCCGGAGTCGGGGCGTGATCGGGTGCTCCCGCACCACCACAAACCCCACCGCCTCCAGCCAGCCGGTCGGCAGCATGCAGGAGGGTCTTTCGTGGTAGGTGCCTACAGCCTCGAGCGCCCGGATGTCGCGACGCGCCACCATGGCGGCGGCCGTCTGGACGAGCTGGTGTCCGATCCCCTTGCCCCGGAACTCCTCGACCACATACGCCGACATCACCACGGCTGCGTCCTGGCTGATCGGCGTGGTGGCGAAGGCGCCGAGTCGCGGCACGTACATCGCCGGGGCCATGGTGAGATAGCCGACGGTACGACCGTTGCTGACCGCCATCACTCCGCAGTATCCCCAGCGCGCTGTGACCGCTTCAGCCCACGCCTGTTTCACCGAGCCGTTGTTGCGGTGTTCGCTGAAGGTGGCCAGGTCGCTCAGCCCGGTCTCCCAGAAGGTGCAACGGGCACACGCCTCGGGAAGACTGTCCAGGTCGGCCGCGGTGAGCGGGCGCATCCGTCGCGACCCCACTAGACCAACCTCGGTCTCGGCTTGGTGAGCCCGACGGTGAAGCCGATCAGGAGTCCGGCGACGACGCCGGCGAACAGCCAGAACGACCAGCGACCGGCACGGGGGATCTCCGGAATCTCGATCTTGCCCATGGGGCCATGGTATGCGCCCGCGGCGGAATGAGGCACCCTTGTCTTGTGAGCACGTCCGAGCCCCGACCCGACTCGTCCGACCCGGTCGTGGCCGGCGCGGACCATGCCGAGAGGCTCCGCCGCCGCGACACCCGGCTGGACAACTACGTCGACCGCTACGCCGCGCGCACCCACGGGATGACGGCCTCCGCCATCCGTGCCCTGTTCTCGGTGGCCAACCGCCCTGAGGTGGTGTCCCTGGCGGGAGGGATGCCCAACATCGCCGACCTTCCCCTGGACGCTGTCGGCTCCATCCTCAGCGACCTCGTGGTAGGCAACGGCCGGGTCGCGATGCAGTACGGCTCCGGACAGGGCGAACCGATGATGCGCGACGCCATCTGTGAGGTGATGCGGCTGGAAGGCATCTCGGCCCACCCCGACGACGTCACGGTCACAGTGGGGTCCCAGCAAGGTCTCGACCTGCTGACCCGGATCTTCTGTGACCCGGGCGACGTGGTGCTCTGCGAGGCGCCGAGCTATGTCGGGGCGCTGGGTGTCTTCCGAGCGTTCCAGTGCGAGGTCGTCCACGTCGCCATGGACGAGCAGGGACTGGACCCGGTGGCACTGGGCGAGGCGATAGCTGCCCTGCGGGCAGTCGGCAAGAGGATCAAGTTCCTCTACACCATCCCCAACTTCCACAACCCCGCCGGCGTCAGCCAGTCTCTGGAGCGCCGGATGGCGATCCTGGAGGTGGCCAAGGAGGCGGACCTGCTGGTGGTCGAGGACAACCCGTACGGGCTACTGGGCTTCGACGGGGACCCGGTGCCGGCGATGCGCTCCCTGGAATCCGACATGGTGGTGTACCTCGGATCGTTCTCCAAGACGTTCGCCCCGGGATTCCGCGTCGGCTGGGTGCTGGCGCCGCACGCTGTCCGGGAGAAGATCATGCTCGCCCAGGAGTCGGCCACGCTGTGCCCCCCAGTGTTCTCCCAGTTCGCCATCTCGGCCTATCTGGCCAACCACGACTGGCGCGGCCAGATCAAGGTCTTTCGTGAGATGTACCGCGAGCGCCGCGACGCGATGATGACCGGGCTCGCTGACCACATGCCCCCTGGTACCACCTGGACTGTTCCCGCCGGCGGCTTCTTCGTATGGGTCACGCTGCCGCCGGGACTGGACTCGCAGGCGATGTTGCCGCGCGCCGTGACCGCCCGCGTTGCGTACGTCCCCGGAACTGCCTTCTATTCCGACGGGTTCGGCAGCCGTCACATGCGACTGTCGTACTGCTTCCCCACGCCGGCGCGGATCATCGAAGGGACCCGTCGGCTGGGTGAGGTACTGCACTACGAGGCATCGGTGCACGAGACGTTCGGCACGGCGGTGCAACACTCGGTGATCATGCCGTACGAGGCACCCGGCGCCAACCAGAGCTGACGCCCGGGGTCGACCGTACGATCAGCACAGAATCCGACGTTTGAGGGAGGGGCAGGTGGACCGCGATGGCTGAGGACGCACCGCAGGGGACGGTGGTTGTCCTTTCGGGTGGCCTCTCGCATGAGCGCGAGGTGTCCCTGCGGTCCGGTCGCCGGGTCAGCCAGGCACTACGCTCCCGTGGGCTGGAGGTGATCGAGTCCGACGTGGACTCCACCTTGGTACCCAAGCTGGCCGCGCTGCCCGGCGCTGTTGTGTTCCCCCTGCTCCATGGCGAGGCCGGGGAGGATGGGTCGCTTCGCGAGGTGCTGGCGCTGCTCGGCGTACCGTTTGTCGGTTCGGTGGCATCTGCCTGCCGAGTCGCGTTCGACAAGTCCATCGCCACCACCGTCGTGGCCGATGCGGGGATCCGTACCCCGGCTCAGGTGGCGCTGCCGCACGAGATCTTCCGCGAGCTCGGCGCACAGGCGCTGGTCGCGGCCCTGGGCAGCCAGATCGGCTTCCCGATGATGGTGAAGCCCTCCCGCGGTGGGTCGGCGTTGGGCTGCAGCAAGGTCAACAGCGCCGCTGAGCTGCCTTCGGCCATGGTCGGCGCCTTCGCCTACGGCCCGGTCGCCGTGGTGGAGCAGTTCATCGAGGGCACCGAGGTGACCGTCGCGGTGGTCGACCGCGGCAACGGTCCAACTCCGCTGCCCGCAGTCGAAATCCGTCCGGACTCGGGGGTATATGACTACGCCGCGCGCTACACCGCCGGCGCCACCAGATTCTTGTGCCCGGCGGAGGTCAGTGACGAGGTCGCGAGCCGCTGTGCCGCGGTTGCCCTGCGCGTACACGATGAGCTGGTGCTGGCCGACTTGTCACGGACGGACATGATCATCACAGCGGACGGCGACCCGGTCTTCCTCGAGGTCAACGTGGCTCCCGGGATGACGGAGACCTCGGCCGTACCACTCGCGGTCGAGGCAGCCGGGTGGAGCCTGGGAAAGATGTGCGCTGACCTGGTCCAGGCCGCCGCGGCGCGGGGCGGTCGACGCCCGCTGGTTGCCGTCCATTCGCCTTGAGCCGGTCGCAATGCTGATGAGCGTTCGCCTTCGGCAGGCTTTGATCGTGGCGCTGGGCCTGCTGGCGGCCTCGGTGATGGTGGTACTGGGAGTCTGGCAGCTGGAGGTGTACCAGTCCCAGGGCGCAGCCGTTGCCCGCGCTCGCGCGGCGCAGCCACCGGTGCCGTTGACCGAGGTAGCGCCGGCACGACAGGCCGTTCCCGACGGATACGGCCGGTCGGTATCATTCGCCGGCCGGTACGACCCTTCGCTGCAGCTGCTGGTGCCGATCGTGGAGCGGCCCGGATCTTTTCGAGTCTTGAGCGGGCTCCGGCAGGGTGACGGCAGCGTCGTCCCAGTGGTCCGTGGTGAGGTCAACTCGCCGGAGGCCCCTCCCGTACCCGCCGGCGCGGTCGACCAGGTCGGCATCCTGCTGCCCAGCGAACCCGAGCGACCCGGGTCCTACCCCGCCGGTCAGATCGGGGCCATCCGGCTGCCGGCACTGGCCCAGCAATGGCCCGGCCCGCTTATCGCCGGGTTTGTCACCCTGTCAGCCGGGGACGCGTCCGCGCAGGGGATGGCTCCCTCGGTGGTGAAGCTACCCGAAGGACAAGGACGGCTCCGAAACGGGGCGTACGCGCTGAAGTGGTGGGTGTTCGCCGCCTTTGCTGTGGCGATGGCGGGTCGGATGGCCCGAGACTACGGACTGCACCGCGAGCTCTCGGAGGTCAGTGAGATCGCCGGCGAAGTAGGACAAAACCCGACATAGAGTCGTAGCCATGCGGAATGCGTTGTTGCGATATCGGATCATGGCCTACACCGTCGGTGTGCTGCTCGTTGTGTTGATGTGCGTAGGCCTGCCGCTGAAGTATCTGGCCCACGTCGACACCGTGGTGACATACACAGCAATCCCCCACGGCTGGCTTTACATGGTGCTGCTGCTCACCGCGTTCGACCTTGGCCGGCGAGCCCAATGGAGCTGGGGGCGCCTGATCCTGATCGCACTGGCCGGCACAGTGCCGTTCCTCTCCTTCGTCGCTGAGCGGTACGCGACCAAGGACGTCAGAGCCAAGTTGGCTCAACAGGATGCCGCAGTGGCCGCTGCTGCCGCCGCCGCCGGGGCGCGATCGCACTAATCTCCAAGTAGATCTATCTATTTGTCGACTTATTGACTCATCGCAATGGTCCTGGTGTTCGCATGGCGGCAACGATCCGCTCGAGATCCTCGGGGGTGGCAAAGTCGATCGTGATCTTCCCGCGGGACCGCCCCATCTCCACTCGTACCCGGGTGTCGAAGCGGTCCGAGAGCTCCTCCGCCACTGCGGCGGCTCGCTCCGAGACGACCCTGGATCCCCGACGACTCGACGTGGGTTGGTGGCCGGTATCTCCAATGGCGACCAGCTCCTCCACTGCCCGGACGGAGAGACCCTCAGCAACAATCCGCTGGGCCAGACGTTCCTGAGCCCCGGCATCGGCTATCACCAACAACGCTCGGGCGTGACCGGCACTCAGCACACCAGCCGCTACCTTGCGTTGCACGGTCGGCGGCAACCGTAGCAGCCTGATCGTGTTGGAGATCTGCGGCCGAGACCGCTTGATGCGCTGTGCAAGCTCGTCCTGAGTGCACCCGAAGTCTTCCAGCATCTGCTGGTATGCAGCCGCCTCCTCCAGCGGGTTGAGCTGGGCCCGATGCAGGTTCTCGAGCAAGGCGTCCCGCAGCAGATCGTGGTCCTCGGTCTTGCGGACGATCGCTGGAATCGTCTCCACGCCGGCCTGCTGGGATGCGCGCCAACGGCGCTCACCCATCACCAGCTCGAACGAGCCTGCGCCCATCGGGCGGACGACCACGGGTTGCAGCAGGCCCACCTCCCGGATGGATTCGACGAGCTCGTTGAGCGCCTCCTCGTCGAAGACCGTCCGGGGCTGCCGCGGATTGGCCGAGATCGCATCCAGTGGCAGATCGGCGAAGTACGACCCGGCCGGCACCTGATGTTCCGGCGGTGGCACCGCCGCAAGGTGATGGGGCTGCTGCACCTGTGCGGATGGTGATTCAGCAGGCGGCTCCGGGAGCTCGGTGCGTTGAAATAGTTCCCCAAGCCCGCGTCCCAAACCTCTGCGTTCGGTGCTGTTCGTCATACCTTCTCCTTTGCTCCGCGGCGAGCGATCTCGTGGGCTGCCTCCCGATATGACACGGCGCCGGCCGAGTCCGGATGGTAGGTCAGAACGGTCTGGCCATAGCTTGGGGCCTCAGAAATTCGTACCGACCTTGGAATGACCGTGGGCAGGGTCTGGGCACCGAAGTGGGCCCGAACTTCGTCGGCCACCTGGGACGCCAGCCGGGTCCGAGCGTCAAACATGGTCAGCAGTACGGTGCTGAGGGTGAGCCGGTCGTTCAACTCTCCTTTCACGACGTCGATCGTCCGCATCAATTGGGAGACACCCTCCAGGGCGTAGTACTCACACTGGATCGGTATCAGGATCTCCCCGGCAGCAACCAAAGCGTTGAGCGTGAGGAGGCCCAGCGACGGTGGGCAGTCGAGGAAGATGTAGTCGACCTGGTGGCCCCGCAGATAGGCGGTGATGGCCCGCAGCAGTCGGTTCTCGCGGGCCACCACGGAAACCAGCTCGATCTCAGCTCCAGCCAGGTCGATCGTTGCCGGGAGCACCTTGAGGTTCGGAGCCTCAGGTGAATTGATGAGGTGATCGGCGATCGATGCGCCCTCGATGAGCACCTCGTAAGTGCCAGGCGTGCCGGGGGAGTGATCTATGCCGAGGGCGGTGGACGCGTTGCCCTGTGGGTCGAGATCGAGTACGAGAACAGACAGACCACCCTGCGCCAGGGCGGCAGCCAAGTTCACGGAGGTGGTGGTCTTTCCCACTCCACCCTTTTGGTTGGCCACCACAATGACTCGGGTGGCAGGTGGGGCAGGGAGTCTCGTACGGAGAGTTTCACGTGAAACGCTGCCGCTGGACGGGGCAGGCTCTTCGAGCGCCGGCACGGGCGGGATCTCCGGCTCGTCAAACCTGGCTCGCCTCGGACCGGGGTAGGCCAGCCGCTCAGCTCGACTCTCCGCTGCAGTGGAACTTATCGATCCCC
>CADCUO010000040.1 GCA_902805915.1 uncultured Propionibacteriaceae bacterium
ATCAGCGCCTCCATGGACTCGCCCATGATGTGCTTGATGTGCTCGTTGGAGTTCCCCATCCCGTCGGAGCCGATGGACAGCTGCGCCGGCCAGGCGATCTTGGTGTCGGCGACCATGATCGGGTCGCTCTTCATCTTCTCCAGCCGCGACACACACTGCTCGATGATCTTGAGGCTCTCCCACATCTCGTTCAACCGGATCCGGAAGCGGCCGTAGGCATCCGGGGTGTCCCAGGTCTTCACCTCGAAGTCGTAGGTCTCGTAGCCGCAGTAGGGCTGCTTCTTGCGCAGGTCCCAGTCGTAGCCGGTGGACCGCAGCGTGGGCCCGGTGATGCCGAGCGCCATGCAGCCGGCCAGGTCGAGGTATCCCACGTCGACGAGGCGACCCTTGAAGATCGGGTTCTCGTTGCAGAAGGCGGCGTACTCCGGCAGGTGCTTCTTAATCCAGGAGACCAGGTCCCGGAGATGATCAAGAGCGTTGTCGGGAAGCTCGTGGGCGACGCCGCCGGGACGGATGTAGGCGTGGTTCATCCGCAGGCCGGTGATCAACTCCAGCGCGTCGAGCACCTTCTCCCGTTCCCGGAACCCGATCGTCATCACGGTCAGAGCGCCGATCTCCATGCCACCCGTGGCGATGCAGACCAGATGCGAGGAGATCCGGTTGAGCTCCATCATCAGCACTCGGATGACGTTGGCCTTCTCGGGGATCTGGTCCTCGACGTCGAGCAGCCGCTCCACACCAAGGCAGTACGTCGTCTCGTTGTGCAGTGGGGCCAGGTAGTCCATCCGGGTGCAGAAAGTCACACCCTGGGTCCAGTTGCGGTACTCCATGTTCTTCTCGATACCGGTGTGCAGGTAGCCGATGCCGCAGCGGGCCTCGTGGACTGACTCACCCTCCATCTCCAAGATCAACCGGAGCACGCCGTGGGTGGAGGGATGCTGCGGCCCCATGTTGACCACGATCCGTTCGTCGCCACGCTCCGCCTGCTCGGAGACGATGGAGTCCCAATCCTGACCGGTGACGGTGTAGACGTGACCTTCGGCCGCGTCGTCGCCGATCCCGTACGGGTCGGTTCCCTGGGCGTGTGCGCCGTGCCGGTCGGTGGAGCCGGGTGCGGCGCTGTCGTGCGTGGTAGTGATTAGCAGTAGGTCCTCCGCTGATCTGGGGGCGGAACGGTGGCGCCCTTGTACTCCACCGGGATGCCGCCGAGCGGGTAGTCCTTCCGCTGCGGATGGCCGGGCCAGTCGTCCGGCATCAAGATCCGGGTGAGGGCGGGGTGGCCGTCGAAGACGATGCCGAACATGTCGTACGTCTCACGCTCGTGCCAGTCGGCCGTGGGATAGGTCCGCACCACCGACGGGATGTGCGGATCGGACTCCGGCGCGGACACCTCGAGACGGATGCGCCGGTTGTGCGTCATCGACTGCAGGTGGTACACCGCATGCAGCTCGCGACCGGTGTCGGCGGGATAGTGCACACCGGAGACGCCGCTGCAGAACTCGAACCTCAGCTGGGCGTCGTCGCGAAGATGCTGGACCAGCGCAGGCAGGTGCTGGCGGGCTACGAAGAAGGTGATCTCGCCGCGATGGATGACCACCTTGGTGACCACCTCACCGTAGTTGGGCACCAGCTCCCCGATCCTGGCGTACACCTGGTCCCACCAGCCGCCGAACGGCGGCTGTGACGGTGCTGGGAACTCGATGGTGCGGTTCAGACCGCCATAGCCGGAGGTGTCGCCAGTGCCGCGGACGCCGAACATCCCTTTGCGGACCTCGATCACCTCGGCGCGGCCACCGTCGCCGGTCGCTGCTACCTCCGACCGGCTTGCGTCCGCCTGCGTCTCGTCGCTAGCCACACCAGGTTCGGCCGGCGTCAACGACTCCGCTCGAGTTCCAGCGTCGGGGGCTGACTCGCCTTCGGGGAGGCCGCCCTTGATCCGCGCCTTCGCGTCGGACTCCGCGTTCAGCGGCGCCCCGGCCTTGTCGCGGTCGCCCGGTTCGGGTGTCAACGCAGCAGCCCTTTCATCTCGATAGTTGCCGGAGCCTCCAGCTGGGCCTGCTCCGCCTCCTGGGCAGCCAGTACGGCGTGGGTGCCGATCGGGGTGTGGCGGACCTTGTCACGCAGCTTGAACATGGCGTCGATCAGCATCTCCGGACGCGGCGGGCAGCCCGGCAGGTAGATGTCGACCGGGACGATGTGGTCCACGCCCTGGACGATCGCGTAGTTGTTGAACATGCCACCCGAGCTGGCGCAGACACCCATCGCCAGCACCCACTTGGGGTTGGGCATCTGGTCGTAGATCTGACGCAGCACCGGGGCCATCTTCTGGCTCACCCGGCCGGCGACGATCATCAGGTCCGCCTGCCGCGGTGAGGCGCGGAAGACCTCCTGCCCCCACCGACCGGAGTCATACCGCGGGGCGCCGTAGGTCATCATCTCGATGGCGCAGCAGGCCAGGCCGAAGGTGGCCGGCCAAAATGATGCGCTGCGCATGTAGCCGAACAGGTTCTCCACCGTGGTGAGCAGCACCCCGGTCGGGAGCTTCTCTTCTACACCCATGTCAGTTGGTCCCTTGATCTGTCAATTGGAGTGGTACGGCGTTGGGGGTTGGCGAGCTGGTCAGCCTCAATCCCATTCCAGCCCTCCGCGCCGCAGTACATAGAAGTAGGCGAGAAAGACGGTGGCCACGAACAGCACCATCTCGACCAGCGCGAATGTCCCCATCTGGTCGAAGGAGACGGCCCAGGGGTAGAGGAAGACGATCTCGATGTCGAAGACGATGAACAGCATGGCGGTGATGTAGTACTTCACCGGGAACCGACCGCCGCCCACCGGCTGCGGGGTTGGCTCGATGCCGCACTCGTACGAGTCGTACTTGGCGCGGTTGTACCGACCGGGACCGACTAGCACGCTGGTCATCACGCTTACGGCCACGAACCCCGCCGCGATCGCCAGCAGAATGACGATGGGGACGTATGGATTCACCGTTGAGCTCCGCTTCTGTCGTCATGCTCGGGGAGGCGCTCGTGAAATACTTCACGAACTCTGGAGAAGTCTACGACTCTGTTCCAGGTTTCGCGACCGGGGTTCGGGGTACGGCGCTGGGCGACTTTCCTTGTGGGCAAGGAAAGTCGCTTTGAATTACGCGCACATCAGCTTGCGTTAATGCGTCTGGCACCGCACGTAGCCGGACTTCCTTAGTCCCCCAGAGCGTCTCTCATCGGAACCAGCTTGGCGTTGGACTCGGCCAGCTCGGCTTCCGGGTCCGACCCGGCTACGATCCCACAGCCGGCGAAAAGCCGGATCTGCCGCGGATCGGTCTTGTCCAGCTGACCACACCGCAGCGCGATCCCCCACTCACCGTCGCCGCTGGCGTCGATCCAGCCCACCGGGCCGGCGTACCGTTCCCGGTCCAGGTGCTCAAGCTCGGCGATGGTGGCCCGCGCGATCTGGGTCGGCGTGCCGCAGACCGCGGCACTGGGATGCAGCGCCGCGGCGAGGGCGAGAGAGCTGGCTTCCGGGTCGGCCACCGCCGTGACGTCGGTAGCGAGGTGCAGCACGTTCGGCAGCGCCAGCACGTACGGCGAGTCGGGGACGTTCATGCCTGAGCAGTATGGGGCCAGCGCCCGCGCCACGGAACGGACGGCGTACTCGTGCTCCTCGAGGTCCTTGCTGGACTGCGACAGCGCCCCGGCCAGGGCGAGGTCGGCGTCGTCGTCGCCGGACCGTCGGATGGTTCCGGCCAGTACCCGGGAGGTCGCCAGACCAGCCTCGCGGCGGACCAGCATCTCCGGCGTTGCCCCCACCAACCCGTCCACCAGGAACGTCCAGCAGCGGCTGTACTGATCGGCCAGCCGCGCCACCAGCCAACGCGGGTCGATGTCGGAGTCGGCGAAGGCCAGCAGATCTCGCGCCAACACCACCTTGTCGACTCCGCCGGCGGCGATCCGGCGGACGGCTTCGGCAACGACTGCCTCCCACTCGGGACCGCTCAGTCCGCCGTCGGCGAAGCTGACGTTGCGCGGCGGCTCCGGTGCTGGCGCGGGCAAGATCAAGTAGTCAAGCTTGGGGCTGGTGCCGACCTGGGTCACCCAGGTCCGGCCATTACGCCGCCCGACCACCGTGGAGGGGACGATCAGCGTCGACTGCTCCGCTGAGTTCGCCGGGTCGAAGACGAAGCTGCCGAAGGCGATCAGCCCAGCGCCGGGAGGCGGGTCATCCAGCTCGGACTCGACCACCACGTCCGAGACGAGTTCGGACCACCACTGGTCTGCCTCGATCATGGTGGCGGGCTTGTGCCGAACCACCTCGCCCCACCCGACCATCCCGTCGGTCTGCCGGATCCACGCGTAGCCGTCCTCAGCCGGCAGCAGCGACAGTAGCGACCCGGGGTCGGCGACCTCGACCGTGCGCGCGTACAGCCGCGGTGGCGTGAGATCCGACGAGGTCACGGACTCAGGCTAGTCCGACGCCGGCCACCCCACTAATCACCGGCGTCTGCCCGACCAATCTTCAACCCTCGCCGGTGGCGAAGACCAGGTATGCAACCTGTCCTGTCCGATCGCCCCGAGACGACCGGCCCTGGCGTCGGCTGGCGGGCGCTGGCTGGGGTGGTTTCCGCGCTTGCTGCGGTCGGAGTTGGACATGGTTCGGCGATCCTGGTCAACCCGGTGTCCTCCCCCATCATCGCTGTGGGCTCGGCGCTGATCGATGCCGCACCGACTCCGGCGAAGGAGTTCGCGATCAGGACCTTCGGCACCAACGACAAGCCGATCCTGATCGCCTCCATTGCTGTAGTGCTGATGGTCTTCGCGGCCGTGTTGGGGATGCTTGCGTGGCGGCACCGCCTGGTTGCGCTGATCGGCATCTCACTGCTCGGCGTCGCCGGTCTTGTGGCCGCGGTCAGCCGTGGCAGCGCAGCTGACGGCATCCCCTCGCTGGTAGCGGGCGTAGTGGGCATGGGGGTGCTGTACCTGCTGACGGCGACGTCGAGCCGGCCCGCCGCCGCCAGCTCCGAACCGGGGCACTCCGCGGTCGCCGGGCGGCCGGACCGTCGTCTCTTCCTGGGCGGGCTGGCTGGTGCCACTGCGCTAGCTGCGCTCGGCGGTGTCGGGGGTGTCCTGCTCGACCGATCCCGCCAGGTCGCATCTGCTGCTCGCCGGGCTGTCGGCCTGCCCACCCCTACCTCGACTGCAGCTCCTCTGCCGGCGGCGGCCCAGGTGGAGGGCATGACGCCCTTCACGACGTCGGTTGACAAGTTCTATCGGGTCGACATCAGCCTGGTCACCCCACGGATCGACACCGAAGGCTGGACCCTCACCATCGACGGCATGGTCGACCGGCCGATCACCCTGACCTACGACGAGCTCTTGCAGCTGCCGCTGATCGAACGCACCATCACCTTGACCTGCGTCTCCAACGAGGTCGGCGGCCCCTATGTCGGCAACGCGACCTGGGTGGGAGTGCCGTTCAGCGAGATCATCCAGCGCGTCGGCGTTCGAGCGGGCGTCGAGCAGGTCTACTCCTACTCCCTCGACAGCGACTACACCTGCTCAACTCCGTACCAGGCGGTTAGCGATGGTCGCGACGCCATGATCGTGGTGGGCATGAACGGTCAGGTGCTCCCGGACAAGAACGGCTTCCCTGCGCGGATGCTGGTCCCCGGTCTGTTCGGGTTCGTCTCCGCGACCAAATGGCTGAAGCGGATCGAGTTCACCACGTACGCCGAACGCAGCGCCTACTGGACTGACCGCGACTGGGCCACGGACGCGCCGATCCTGACCCAGAGCCGGATCGACATGCCGAAGTCGCTGGCCACGCTACCCAAGGACAAACCGGTCATCGCTGGCGTGGCTTGGGCTCAGCATCGCGGCATCGCGAAGGTGGAGATCCGGATCGATGGCGGGGAATGGATCCAGACGAAGCTGGCGGCCGACGCCGGCGTGGACATGTGGAGGCAGTGGACCTACGTGTACGACGGGCCCGCCGGTCTCCACTCGGCGCAGGTCCGCGCCACCGACCAGGCCGGGGAGACCCAACCGGAGGCGCGTACCAGGGTGTTCCCTTCGGGCGCGCGGGGCTGGCACGAGATCCAGTTCACCTCGGAGTAGGGCACCCGCCGGTCAGCTTCTGATTGGCCGCCGCGCCGTTCGCAGCCGGCTGTGAGCTTGCGCGACCGCCGCTGTCAGGTGGTGAACGGTCAGGCGCGGGCGTTCCGCAACCGGATGCCGCTCCACCCGAGCGAGGTGGTGATCACGTGGCTCCAGAACTCGCCCAGGCTGGGGAGCACCCGGATCTGGATACCGGCCTCGTCATGCAGCCTCCACAGGTCTCCCACCGGCTCCGGCGGACCCAGCGGCTCCACCGGCCGATCGGCCACCAGTGCTACCCGCTCCGGATCGCCGAGAGGGTGAAAGTCGGCGGCTGCGAAGCGATACGCGTACAGCCGGACTGTGCTCATCGCCTCCAGCCATCCGTACTCGATGGCATGGACGCGGGGGCCGCCGCCGGGACCCAGCACAGCGAGCTTGTCCTCGGCGCTGGTGGTCGGCAGCAGCCATGCCATCGCCCGCGGGCACTGGCGGGGGAACCAGTAGTCGGGGCAGCGTTCGCTCTCCACCGCCCACACGTACGGCTGGGGCTGCGCCGCAGTCAGGGCCACGTGTGGCGCGAACCGGGAGATGGTCGGGTCTTCCGAGAAGTGCAGCACCTCCCCGGGCTGTGCTCGCATGTCCGGCAGCGTAACGCCGTCGGCGGCTGGCCGCCGCGCCAATTGGACCGGCGGCTGGCCGCCGCAGCCCATCGAGTCGACGGCTTACCGCTGCAGTCCATTTATCGGCCGCTCGTCGAGCGCCGGTCCCGCGACACGCCGCTCAGGCGCAGTGACGCAGCGGACAGGGGCCGAAAACTGGACGGGACGCCCGGTTGTCGGCAGGCCCGGCTCAGCGCTTGCGCTGCTTGGCCGCCTGCGCTGCGGCGTCGCGCTGCTTCCGCTGCGCCTCCAGAGCCTTCTGCTGCTCGGCCTGCTTGAGCCGGAGCGACTCCGCGTCCATGGAGTTCAGCAGGATCAACGCGGCGATGCCGGCGATCACCAGTGACCAGACCGGGGACAGCCCGAGCAACATCGGTGCCGTGATCAGCAGGCACACGTCGAAGCCACGGAACAGGTTCGTCATCAGTCCGGGCGGGAAAGCGCCCGCCTGGGTGGAGATCATCGGCGCACCGAAGTCGACCCCCTTGGCTTGGGTCCAGCGGACCGCTCCCAGCAGACCGGCGAGCGCCGTGGCGATAGCCATCAAAGAAGCCTCGGCCGGTGAACGCTGAACTGCTCCGTCACCGAAGCCGAGGTAGGCAGCGGTGGTGGCGATGGCCCAGATGGCGGCTACCCCAGCCGGGACGGCGATGGAGGCCAGCTTGATCGAGGCCACCGAGAACGGCAGGCAGCGGGCCAGGCCACCAGTCCGGGTGAGCACCCGCAGACCGCCCAACATCGGGATCAACGCCAAGAACAGGGCCAGGCCGGCGAAGACCGGGGTAAGACTGCTCATCCCCAACGCGTCGGCGGCATAGGGCACCACGATGGTGCCCAACACCACGAGCAAGGGCTGGGGGAAGCGGAACAGCCGTTGCAGCTCCCGCCAGATGATCGCCTGCAGTCCGACGCCCCTGCCACGCCGAGGCTTCACGTGGCCGATCTCCACGGCGCGGCGCTCCACCACGATGTCGCGGGCCAGGCCGATGTCCAAGGCGAAGAAGGCACCAGAGATGCCGCTGACCAAGGAACCACCACTGATCAGCCGAGCCCGCCGGATGCGGCTGAGCCGACGGGCTGCGATCACCGCGCTGGTTACCAGCACCAGAGTGGAAAAGCCCACCAGCACCAAGCCGAGCTCGACGCCTAGGTCGTTTGATAGACCGAGTCGGAACCAGCCGGCCGAGATGCCGACCACCAGCACCAACGCGGCCAGACCGAGCAAGCTGAAGACATAGGTGGCGACGTGGGTCAGCCGGTGACGCTCAATCCCCTGTTGGGAGGCGGCGAACGCGACGGCGGCGGCGGCGGAGAGCCCGGTCGCTCCCGCCCACACCAGGGTGGACGTCAGTCCGGAGCCGGTGAGCGCGGCGACCACGGCACCGACGACGGTGCCGCCGATCAGCGCAGTGACGATGGCGGCGACCAGCCGTGCGCCAAGCATCCGGGCCCGTTGGATCGGCGCATCCAGCAGCCAGAAACCCTCAGCTGCCGACGCCAGCACCGGACCGAACAGCCGACTGACGGCGAGCGCGGCAGCCACGGCGGCGGCAAACGCTGCCCAGGGCAGCACCGCCCGGGCCGACACGCAGCTGATGCTGTCGCACTGTGACACCACCCGCTGCGCCTTCAAGATCACGTTGACGATCATTGCGCCGATCATCAAGGCGGCGATCAGGACCACGTACGCGTCGTGGAAGGCCTCGCTGAGACTCTTGGTCGCCCGGCCGGCACGCCAGTCTTTCATCAGCCGCTTGAGCTCGCGCGGGCTGGCCGGCGTGAGCGGTTCAGGCTCCGGGGCCTGGTCCTGAATCACATCATCAAGCGTCTTCATCCCCGGGGAGCCCCCAGCTCAACGACCCTGGTGGCCACTGTCTCGACCAGAGCCGGCTCATGGCTGGCGAAGACGATCGCCAGCCCCTTTTGGCGTTCGCTCTTCAACCGCTGGGCGAGCCAGTCGACACCTTCGGTGTCGAGCCGCTGCTCTGGCTCGTCGAGGACAAGCAGCTTGCGCGGTCGGACGAATGCGGTTGCCAGGGCGAGCCGGCGTCGCTGTCCAGACGACAACGTGCCGGGCAGCTGGCCTGACTGCGACACCAGCTGGACCTCCTCCAAGACGTCATCCACCACTGCGTCCGGGTCGGTGATGCCGTGGGCCCGCGCCAGCAGGTCGAGATGTTCGACCACGCTCAGGTCGGGGAAGAAGTCGAGGTCGTCGATCACCGTCGCCACGTCCCGGCGGATGTGGGGGGAGGTCTCAGACATGGAGTTCCCGCACACCTCAACTGTGCCCTCGTCGGCACGGTCGGCTCCGATCAGGCACCGCAGCAGGGTCGACTTTCCGGCACCGTTGCGCCCGGTCAGCGCGATGGCCTCGCCGGTCCTCACCTCGAGGCTGAAGTTGTCGAAGATGGTCACCGGTCCAAAAGCCCGCTTGAGCTTGGTCACCTTGAGGACGGTGCTGCGTTTCGCCATAACGCCGATTCTCCCCCACTCCACCGGTATCGGCTGCATGGTCCAATCAGCCGAAGTCCTAACCAATCCATACCGCCGGGCGCGGCGAAGAACATCGAGAGACAAACATCGTCGTTCCGTCGAAAATTTCTTACGTTTAGAAGGGCCCCAATATGCTCAACTCATCACGACTTGCCAGGTTCGCGGCACTGACCGCTGTTATTGCTTTCCCGCTGAGCCTGGCCGCCTGCGGAAGCGAGACCGCCGCGCCAGCTACCGGTACGTCGGCATCCGCCGCCCCGAGCTCCGCCGCTTCCTCACCGAGCATGTCGGAGTCGCCCAGCATGTCAGAGTCAGCCTCTGCTTCCTCCGGCAGCGAGGACAAGCCCTTCGGAGCTGCCTGCTCCGCGGTGCCGAAGAGCGGTAAGGGTTCCTTCGACGGCATGTCGTCCGACCCGGTCGCCACCGCCGCCAGCAACAACCCGCTACTCACCACCCTGGTCACCGCGGTCAAGGCCGCCGGTCTGGTGGACACACTGAACAACGCCGAGAACATCACCGTCTTCGCCCCCGTGGACGACGCCTTCAAGGAGATGGACCAGGCAACCTTGAAGGCTGCCCTGGCCGACAAGAAGACGCTGACCAGTGTGCTGACCGGGCATGTCGTGTCCGGCCGCCTCACCCCGAGCGACCTGGCCGGCGAGCACCAGTCGCTGAACAAGGACGCCAAGATCACCGTCACCGGTTCCGGGGAGTCGTTCAAGGTCAATGGCAAGGCGACAGTCCTGTGCGGCAACGTGCAGACGTCCAACGCCACTGTCTACATCATCGACCAGGTTCTCCTGCCCAAGTCGTGATGTGAACGGCGCGCCGTGAGAGTCTCGTGGGCATGAACATCTCAGCAGCGCCCGGTCCGGGGGACACCCCCCGGACCGGGCACCGCGCAACCGGTCGGGATGCGGAGAGCGACCATCTCATCGACCTCATCACTAGAGCCTCCCGAGGACACGAGGATGCGTTCGCCGAGCTGTACGACCTCACCTCAACACGGATCTACGGCTTGATCTTGCGGGTTCTCCGCTCCGCGGATCATTCCGCAGAGGTGACCCAGGAGGTCTACGTCGAGATCTGGCGCCAGTCGGCCAGATACGACTCCAGCAAGGGCAGCGTGCTGGCGTGGATGACCACCATGGCCCACCGGCGAGCCGTCGACCGGGTCCGATCGGTGACCAGTGAGACCGCTAGAGACGAGAAGTACGCTTCGAGGACCGTCGACCGCGAGGTCGACCACGTCTGGGACGGTGTTGAACAAAGGCTAGACGTGGAACGGGTACGGAAAGGGATGGGCTCGCTAACGGCCATCCAGCGGGAGGCGCTAACCCTGGCGTACTTCGGCGGATATACCCAAAGCCAAGTGGCGCAGCTGTTGAAGCTGCCGCTGGGCACCGTGAAAACAAGAATTCGAGATGGCCTAATTGGCCTCAGAGACGCATTGGGGGTGGAAGCATGAGTGAGATACACGGGGCGGTGGGGTCCTATGTAGCAAACGCTTTGGACCCCGATGAACGTAGCGAGTTCCAACGACACCTCGAAGCCTGCCCGACCTGCTCGCGCGAGGTCCAGGAGTTCGGCGAGACAGCCGCGGAGCTGAGCACCCTGGTGCAGGAACCGCCGCCACCCATGCTGCGCGCCACTGTGCTGACCTCGATCCAGCGGGTACGGCCACTGCCTCCGCTGTCGACCGAGGACCCGCAGACGGCACCGGGCCCGCGGAGCATCGCCGACCCAACACCGGGGGCCGAGAAGCCACCCGCGCGCACCGCCCCCCAGGCAGCGGCCCCAACCCCTGCCGAGCACGGGACCGCCACCGAGCCGGTGGACGAGCTTGCCTTGCGTCGGCAGCGCAGAACCGCCCGGCTGCTCGCCCTTGCAGTCGCCGCCACTGTGGTAGTCGCCCTGGCCATGGGCGGCTGGGTGCTGAACCTGCGGCAGCAGCGGCAGGCCCAGGTCGCCGACGCGGCCGCGCAGACCCAGCTGCTCGCCGCTCCAGACGCCAAGGTGTACGCCAAGTCGATGCCAGATGGCACTCATGTGTCCTTTGTGGTGTCGAAGTCGCTGGACAAGGCGATGTTCGTCGGCGCCAACCTGGCCGACCCCGGTAATGACCTGGTGTACAAGCTGTGGCGGATCCCGTCCGGCACCAAGCCCGTACCGGTCCCGGACAACGCCTTCGATGGCGGCGGCCCGCGGCAGGTCTGGCTGCAGGGCGGCCTCGAGGACGCTGTGGCCCTCGCCGTCACCGTCGAGAAGGACCCCAACACGCCCGAGCCGACGACGGACCCGGTGGCCGCCGTCACGCTGTAGCGGTGTGGCCCGACATGCGAGGGTGACCGCGGTCCGGTCCCGCCGCGTACCTGCCTCCCGGTCGGGTCCGCACAGCGGCCACCTGCCCGCGAAGAAATGTCGGTGCGCCGTGGCAGGCTGTGCTTGTGCCCGACCGACCCGACACCAGAGCCACGCTAGCCAAGCGTCGCAGCGACGTTGCCGCCATGTTCGATGGCGTCGCCGCGCGTTACGACCTCGCCAACGACGTGCTCTCTCTGGGCGCGGACCGCGCCTGGCGCCGGCTGGTGCTGGAGGCTGTCGACCCGAAGCCCGGTCAGCTCATTCTCGACCTTGCCGCAGGGACCGGCACGTCCTCGGAGCCATTCGCCGCGGCCGGAGCTGCCGTCTTCCCCACCGATCTGTCCCTCGGCATGCTGACCGTCGGGAAACGGCGCAGACCCGGGCTCAGCTTCGTTGCCGGTGACGCGCTGCAGCTGCCGTACGCCGACCACAGCTTCGACGCGGTCACCATCTCCTTCGGGCTTCGCAACGTGGAGGACACCACGACCGCGCTGACGGAGATGCGTCGGGTGACGAAGCTGGGCGGAACGCTGGTGGTCTGTGAGTTCTCCACCCCGCTGTGGCAGCCGTTCCGAAGGGTCTACGCCAACTATCTGGTGGCCGCCATCCCGAAGATCGCCCACGTGGTGTCCTCCAACCCTGCCGCCTACGAGTACCTGGCCGAGTCGATTCAGGCGTGGCCCGACCAGCAGCGCCTTGCTGAGGTGATCGAGCGGGCGGGATGGTCCGCGGTGCAGTGGCGAAATCTCTCCGGCGGCATTGTGGCCCTGCACCGGGCTCGGGCATGACAGTCCTGCTTCGGGCGTACGCGGCCCGCAGCTGCCCGGTGAAGACGCAGCTGGCGTTCGACCCCACCCTGGAGCAGGCAGCGTGGGAGCCGGACGAGTCGTTGGCCGAGCTGTTTGACGGCGGTCTACGGTTCGAGGCAGAGGTTCTGGGCGCCCTGATCTTCGGCTTCGGCGGCTCGCTGAGAGACCTGCGAGACCTGGCGGCGGTGTCGCTCCGATCCCAGACGGAGGCGTGTCTCTCCGCGATGCGCGAAGGTGTCGACGTCATCGTGGGCGGTGCGCTGCCGGTGGATGCGGCCGGGCACCGCACTGGTCGCCCCGACCTGCTGGTGCGGGGCGCCCCCAGAGCCGACGGCGGCTCGGCCTACCACCCGGTGGAGGTGAAATGGCACAAGATCATCGAGCGCCGCCGAACGGCTCGCGCGGCGAGCATCCCTGCACCGCTGAACTACTGCACGCTCACCCAGCCGCGCCCCACCAACGCCCTGCCGCTCCCGGGATACGGGGTCCGGCTGGCCAGTCGTGAGGCGGATCTGATCCAGCTCGCGCACTACCACCGCATGCTGGAGGCGGTGGGCTTCGCCGACCCCGACCAGGCCCTCGCGGCCGTCATCGGCACCGACGACGTTGTCGACCAGCCGGTGTTGGCCTGGGTTGACCTGGCAGCACCGGCGGTCCGGACCTTCTCCCGCAGCACCCCGGAGGGCTGGCGGCTGCGGAGCATCCTGGAGCGGTACGACCATGAGCACGCGTTCCGCGTCGACGTGGCCTCCACCGCGCTCCGGTTCACCGGCGATCCCGATCTGGACCCGAAGCCGCTGGTGCAGCCCATCGTCACCTCCGAGTGTGGCCGGTGCCAGTGGTGGGAGCACTGCCGCCCACAGCTGCATCCCGACGACGTCAGCCTGCGGATAGACAAGGGCCCGCTGGACGTCCGCGAGATCGCAACCCTGCGCCGGCACGGCATCAGCACCATCACCGAGCTTGCCGGCGCCGATCTCGACGGGCTGTTGGACTGGTACCTGCCTGAGGTCCGGCACCGCAGTGGAGCTGAGAGCAGGCTGCGGGTCGCGGCGCGTCGAGCGCAGATGCTACTCAACGACAGCTCACTCGACCGGGAGACCACCGGCCCGATCGAGGTACCGACGGCCGAGCTGGAGATTGACCTGGACATCGAGACCTCCGCCGACGGCCGGGTCTACCTGTGGGGCTTCCTGGTCAACGACATCGGCGCCGCCACGCAGACGTACCGGGAGTTCAGCCAGTTCGCCGAGCTCGACGCGGCGGCGGAGCTGGAGCTCGCCGGCGAGGCGCTGGGATGGCTCTGGGACCAGGTGTCGGGTCCACGGTCGGTCGCCGTTTACCACTACAGCGCCTTCGAGGTGTCAGCAATCACCGCCCTGGCCGAGCGGGCGAACGGCCCCGGTACGACTTCGGTCGACCGCGCGACGGGCCCGAAGGCGGCTGGCGGCGACATCGCGACGCTGGGCTGGGCCGCCGACTACGCAGCGACGCGGTTTGTCGACCTCTGGGAGATCGTCCGCAACCACTTCTTCGGCGTCGCCGGCCTCGGCCTGAAGATCGTCGCCCAGTGCGGTCCCGGGTTCGGCTGGCGGGATGACGACCCCGGCGGCTTGAACTCGCAACGCTGGTTCGCCGAGGCCGTGCACGGCGAGACCGCCGAGGCCCGCTTCTTGGCCCGCCAGCGGGTGCTGGAGTACAACGAGGACGACGTGTTGGCCACCGCGGCCGTCAGAGCGTGGCTGCGAGCGCAATGATCGCTGCGTTCAAGGTCCTGCGATGCCGACGGTCGATGACGGCTTCCACAACCTCGATCCCGATCGGCGGCTCCAGCAGCAGGTCGGCCAGCAGGTCCGCGGTGTCGGCGCGGCGGTACGTCGCGGCATGGGCCCGGGCCAGCGCAGCGAAGTCGGTGCCGTGCGGGGTGCCGAAAACCCGTTCGAAAGCACCCATGTGCGCCGGCAGCCCCTGCTCCAAGGTGGCGAAGATGCTGCCGCCGTTATCGTTGGCGACCACGATCCTCAGATCGGGGCGGGGTTCCTGCGGGCCCAGCAGCAGGCCGTTCGTGTCATGCAGGAAGGTGACGTCACCCACCAGAGCGTGGCAGGGCTTCTCCTCCGCCAACGCAACTCCGACGGCGGTCGAGACCACCCCGTCGATCCCTGACAGACCCCGGCTGGCATAGACGATGGGCGCCTCGCCCCCGACCGCAACCAGGTCCAGGTCCCGGATGGGGTTGGATGAGCCGACCACCAGGGTGTCCCGCTCTCCCAGCGAGGCCCACAGCGCGGCGGCGGCCGCCTGACCGGTGAAGTCCCTCTGCGCGCCGAGCAGCTCATCGACGCTGGTGCGAAGCTGCCGGTCGGCCTCCTGCCACCGCAGCAGCCAGGCCGGGTCGCCCGGCTCGAGGACGACTGCGCCCGTAATCAGCGCCGCGTTGGTGCCCGGATCCACCCAGGTCGCGTACGGGCTCACCACGACCTGCTCGACGTCGTCGCGCTGCAGCAGCCGGGTAACAGGTCGCGACAGCGTCGGGTGCCCGAACACGATCACCCGCTCGATCTCCTCGGCGATATCTGCCTGCAGCAGCAGCCGATAGGTGCCGATCGCCTCCGCCCCCCAGCGCGCGTTGCTGGACGGCTCTGCCAGGAGCGGGAGCCCGGCGTGGGCAGCCAGCGCTCTGGCCGCCGCTCCGGTGGGCGGAGACCCATCCCCGGCCAGCACCACTGTCTGCGGACCGGTGGGCAGCCGGGTCGGCTCCAGCAGTGGATGCATCGGCTCGATGATCAGCTCAGGCAGCGACGCCGGCTCCAGCGGCTGCGGGACCAGTGGCTCGGAGAAGCCGACATTGAGATGCACCGGCCCGGGATCCAGGCTGCGGGAGCCGGTCGCGGCGACCAGCAGCCTGGCCATCTGGAACCGCCACGCATTGGCCGACCCGACCGAGTCCTCCAGGTGAGCGGCTGCCCGGACGTGGGCGGCGAACAGCGACCGCTGGTCGGTCGCCTGGTTGGCGCCGGTGTGCACCATGGACCCGGGCCGGTCCGCGGAGATCACCACCAGCGGCAGATGGCTGTGGCTCGCCTCCAGCACGGCCGGATGCAGGTTGGCCACCGCGGTACCGGAGGTGGTGACGACCGCGACTGCCGCCCTGGACGCCTTCGCCAGACCCAGAGCGAGGAAACCGGCGCTGCGTTCGTCGATGCGGACGTGCAGGCGGAGCAGACCGATCTTGTCGGCGTCGAACAGCTCGTACGCCAGCGGGCCACTTCGCGATCCGGGCGCCAACACCACCTCCCGGACACCACGGGTGAGCAGCTCTTCCACGATCACCCGCGCGCAGCGGGTTGCCTCACCCACGGCGAGCCGCCGCCAGCTCAGTCGTCTGCCTCAGCCGAGCCTGCCAGAACTCGGCGGTCATCTCATCGGCACGACACCGGTGCCGCGCTTGCTCGTCGACGGCTACCTCGGTGACCGCCAACATCCCACCGCTCGCCACCAGCGGCGACGCCACCACATCGTCGGCCAGCAGCGGGACCGTGTTCAGCCCGCAGGCGTACGGCAGCTCCGGCAGCGCCGCCGCCAGGGCCAGCCCGGCGCGGATGCCGACGGAGGTCTCCAGCGCGCTGGAAACAACGACCGGCAGACCGATCCGCTCCGCAATCTCCAGGCAGGCCCGGACGCCACCCAGCGGCTGCACCTTGAGCACCGCGATGTCGGCCGCCTCCAGCTCCAAGACCCGGTACGGGTCCGCGGCCCGCCTGATCGACTCGTCGGCGGCGATCGGGATGTCCATCCCCCGCCGGGCCAGCGCGATCCGCAGCGCCGCCAGCTCCTCGACCGTGGCACAGGGCTGCTCGGCATACTCGAGCTCAAACCGGCTCAGCTGTCCGAGCCCCTGGCTCGCCTGGTCAACGCTCCATCCTCCGTTGGCGTCCACCCGAACCCGTCCAGCCGAGCCGAGCGCGTCCCGTACCGCCTCGACTCGGGCGAGGTCGTTGGCAAGAGACTGCCCGGGCTCGCAGACCTTCACCTTGGCGGTGGCACAGCCTGAGGTGCTGACGATGGCGTGCGCCTGATCTGGACTCACGGCCGGCACGGTGCAGTTGACCGGGATGCTATCTCGGAGCGGCTCCGGCCAGCCCTGCTCGGCCGCCTCACGGGCAGCCAGCCACCACGGCAAGAGCTCCTCGCCGGCATAGTCGCGGAACGGGCTCCATTCCGCCCAGCCGACCGGTCCCTGCCACAGCATTCCCTGCCGCACCGTGATGCCGCGGAACCGCGTGCGCATTGCGATCGCGTAGGTGTGCGGGCTGCCAGACATGGCCACCAGTCTTCCCCATCCGCGAGCTGGCGCCCGGACCACGTCGCCATCCGGGTACCGCATGGGAGGTGAAAGAGGGGAGACTACGGGGGTGATTGGCGCCCGCTCCACCCCGCAGCTGCACTTGGTGGCAGTGGATGAGGTCCAGTCCGCCCTGGCGGCGGCACTGGCCGGCGGCCCTCCGGTGGCGCCCCTGCCCCAGGACGCGACCGAGCGGCGACGTGCCGTGGAGATGCTGCAACCCGGCGCAGCCGTGGCGGAGCCTGATATCGCAGCGGTCGTCGCCACCTCAGGCTCCACCGGCCTACCCAAGGGCGTGCTGCTGTCCGGGTCAGCGATCAAAGCCTCGGCGGCGGCGACCTCTCGGCGGCTCGGCGGCGACGGTAGCTGGGCGCTCGCGCTGCCCTCCTACTACGTGGCCGGTCTGATGGTGCTGGCCCGCTGCCTGGTGTCGGGTACCACGGCGCACCCGATGTCGCCCGACCTATCGGACCTGCCCGCAGTGCTGCCGCGGATGAGGGGGCGGCGCTACATCTCGCTGGTGCCGACCCAGCTGGTCCGGGCCCTGGCTCACCCCGAGACGGCTGATGCACTGGCTGGCTTCGACACCGTGCTGATCGGTGGAGCGGCCGCCGACCCGGCTCTGCTGGAACAGGCGGCGGATGCCGGGATTGCGGTCGTCACTACCTACGGCATGAGTGAGACCTGCGGCGGCTGCGTCTACGACGGCGCTCCACTGGCCTGTACCGAGGTGGCGCTGGAGCCCAGTACGCACCAGGTGCTGCTCCGCGGCCCGATGCTGTTCTCCGGCTATCGCCTCCGCCCTGACCTGACCTCGGCTGCGCTTGCTGACGGCGCACTGCGTACCAAGGACCGGGGCGACCTGGTCGGCGGCCGGCTCCGGGTGTTGGGACGCGTCGACGACGTGGTGATCTCCGGCGGGCTGAACGTAGACCTGGCCGAGGTCGAGCGGGCGTGTCAGGCCTGGCTCGGAAGTCGGGGCGAGGTCGCGGTGGTAGGGGTGGCCGACGCCGAATGGGGGGTCCGAGTGGTCGCGGTGACCGACGCCGCCGGATCGTTGACGGAGCTCCGCTCCTTCGTGCAGGACGCGGTTCCCGGCTACGCCGCCCCACGTCAGCTCGTCCGGCTGACGTCGCTTCCGCGTACCCCGAGCGGCAAGGTCGACCGGCAGCGCCTGATCGAGGCCGTTGGGCAGGCAGCCAGAGACCACGACTCCGCAGCAGGAGCCATCTCGTGACCGCTGAGCTGGGACCAAGGCCCACGCGGGGCGAATGGCTCGCCGGTGCACGTCCCCGTACCCTGCCGGCGGCGATCTCTCCGGTCCTGGTCGGCTCCGGAGCGGCGTACCTGGCTGGTGGGTTTTCGCCGCCCCGCGCCCTGTTGGCGCTGCTCGTGAGCCTCGCCCTGCAGGTAGGGGTGAACTACGCCAACGACTACTCAGACGGGATCCGCGGCACCGACGCCGACCGGATCGGCCCGATGCGGCTGGTCGGGTCCGGGCTGGCGGAACCTTCGGCGGTGAAGAGGGCGGCGTTCGGCTGCTTCGGGGTGGCAGCCGTCGCCGGCCTGCTGCTCGTGGCGCTGTCCGGCCAGTGGTGGCTGCTCCTGGTCGGCGCGGTCTCGATCCTGGCCGCTTGGTACTACACCGGAGGTCGCCGACCGTACGGCTACCTCGGCCTGGGAGAGGTCTTCGTCTTCGTCTTCTTCGGTCTGGTCGCGGTCTGTGGCACCACGCTCGTCCAGGTCGGCCGGGTCACCATGCCGGCGCTGCTGGGCGGGATCGGGATCGGTGCCATGACCTGCGCCATCTTGGTGGCCAACAACCTCCGTGACATCGTCGGCGATGTCGCGGCCAGGAAGCGTACGCTCGCCACCCGCATCGGTGCACCTGCCACCCGCACCCTGTACGCAGCACTGGTGGTCGTCGCCGCGCTGTCCATCGTGGCTATCGGCCTGGTCAGCACCTCGTGGGCGCTGCTCGGCCTGCTGGGCCTGCTGCTCGTCATCCCCGCGGTACGCACGGTGCTGACCGGTGGCGTCGGACCGGCGCTGGTCGTCGTTCTGAAAGCCACCGGCACCTCCGAGCTGGCCGCCGCCGCCCTCCTCACCGCCGGACTGGTGATCGGGACCGTTCGCTGATCCCACTCCCCCATGCTCGCCCCCGCCCGCCGAGCGGCTGACCGGCTGGTGATCGCGCCGCCGCCACAGTTGCCGACCGCTCAGCGCATAGGGTGTCTGCCATGCCAGGGCAGCCGAAGGTCAGCATCGTCGTCTTGACGATGGGTGACCGGCCGGTGGAGCTTGAGCGTTGCCTGCGGAGCGCGCTTGCTCAGGACTTCGACTCGTTCGAGGTCTTCCTGCTCGGACAGGGCTGCGAGCCCACCGGACTGCCCGAGGGCGTCCGCAGCGTTGGGCTGCGGGAGAATCTGGGCAGCCCCGCGGGCCGGAACTTCGCCGTCACCCAGACCACCGGTGAGTACTTCATGTTCCTCGACGACGACGCCTGGATTCCGGCGGTCGACTTCCTCAGCTCCGCGGTCGCGATCTTCGAGGCCTCACCCAGGCTTGCCCTTTTGGCTCCCCGGATCGCTGACACCGACGGCACGACCCTGCGCCGCTGGGTGCCCCGGGCCCGGGTCGGGAACCCTGCAGTGTCTAGCCCGGCCTTCAGCTGCAACGAGGGAGTCACCTTGTTCCGTCGGGCGGCCTGGGACGAGATCGGCGGTTTCCCCGACAACTTCCGGTGGGGCCATGAGGGGGTCGACGTGTGCTGGCGGCTGCGTAACCATGGCTGGGACACCTGGTACCAGGCCGACCTGATCGTGCACCACCCCGCTGTGCCGCCCACCCGGCACAGCTACTACCAACGACTCAACGCCCGCAACCGGGTGTGGGTGGCGCGGCGGAACCTGCCGGTACCGCTGATCCCGATCTATCTCGGCATCTGGACCGCGATCTCCCTGGTCCGCAACGGGACCGACTGGAAAGCCACCACGACGTGGCTGTCCGGCTTGCGAGAGGGTTTGACCAGCTCTCCCGGTACCCGCGAGCCGATGAGCTGGTCGACGGTGCTACGACTGGCCCGACTGGGTCAGCCGCCGATCATCTGAGCCCGGCGCGGGTGCCGCGCCACAGCCACTTCTCAGGGCCGGCGCAGCCGGTTCGAGGCCAAGATGGACAGCAGGTAACCCGCGGCGGTGGCCAGCGACAGCGGGATGGCCAGCACCATCCAGGCGCGGAGCACCGCTTCGTACGCCAGCTGGTCACCGACCGACCACCAACCGCCTCCGGGAGCAGCAGCTTCCAGCCCGGCCAGCCGCAACACCAGGTCGACTGTGGCCAGCACGGCAAGGATCAGGGTGAACTCGATCGCCCCGAAGGCCCGGAAAAACGGAAAGAACCGCAGCAGCCCGCGCAGCGATCGCAGCCCGCCGGAACGGGGGGCCGCCAGCTCGGCATCCTCGGACATCTTCGGCCACCCGGAGTAGGTACGGGCCACGTGCACCAGGTCCCCGAAGGACTTCTTCAGGATCACCACCACTGCCACCAACGCCCCAACGGTGGTCCAACCACCGACCGAGCCCGGGCCGCCGTCCAGGTGCACTCCCAGTGCGATCGGCAGCAGCGACTCCACCAGGTAGTGGCCGACCCGGTCGATGTAGACCCCTGCGGTGGAGTGCTGGTTTCGCCAGCGGGCGACCTCTCCATCGGAGCAGTCGACCAGGATATGGAGCTGGATCAGCACGGCTGCGGCGATCACCGGCCACCAGCCGGGGATGGCCAGCACCAGGGCGCCGGCAAAGCCGACAACGATCATCAACCAGGTGACCGCGTTGGCGCTGATGCCGGTCGGCAGCAGCAACCGGGTCAGATGGATGGACCCCTTGCGCAGGTACATCCCGGCCCAGTGCTCAGAGTTGCGCCGGCCGACGACAGTGTCGGGCTGGGACACCGCGCGCAGCTCGGCCAGGGTAGGTCGGTTGCCGCGGGAAGGTGCCCCTGCCTGGGCCGGATCCGGCGGAGGCGCGGGTTCCTTGGCAGCCGGACGGGCAGCGTCATCTTCCGGCGGGAGCATGCTGGACAGCATAGAGTCCGGCTGTTCGCCTCCCCGCCTTGCCAGCGGCGCGGATGCGCCTACTCTTAGTGCATGGCTAGGTACTTGCCGGTCATCATCGTGGCCCTGCTCACCATCTACTGCGTTGTCGAAGTGGCTCAGGCGCCCACCTATGCCGTCCGGCGGATGCCCCGGTGGCTGTGGGCTACCGCAATCATCTGTCTACCCCTGGTGGGCGCAGTGTGTTGGCTGTTGCTTGGCCGGCCCAACGCCGAGTCACTTGGCAAGCGCAAGCGCCGGGGTCACCCGAAGGCGCCTGACGACGACGTCGACTTCCTCCGCGGTCTCTAGCCAGTTCTCTGCTGCGTTTGGTGGATCTCTCTCCCTGGTACGCCGTCGTCATCGCCGGCGGGTCGTCGCGGCGCTTCGGCAGTGACAAGCTCTCCGCCGTACTCGGCGGGGCCACCGTCTTGGACCATGCCCTGAGCGACATCCCTGCCGACTGGCAGATTCTGGTAGTCGGTCCGCGCCGCGAGGTGGATCGCGCGGTCACCTTTGTCAGCGAGGAGCCGGCCGGATCTGGGCCCGGCGCCGCACTGGTCGCCGGTGCCCGGGCAGTCGTGGCTCAAGGTGGTGACCGGATGGTCTGTCTGCCCGGAGACGCGCCAGCGGGCGGCCGGGCTGCGGTCGCGCTGGCGGCCGAGCTCACCGGCGACCGTACCGCGGTGGTGGCCATCGACACCTCCGGTCAGGTGCAGCCGCTGCAGGTGGCGGTCAGGGGTGCAGCTCTGACCACTCTGGCCGGTTACGCACCTGACACGGTGGTGGGAAGCCGGGCCCGCCAGCTGGTGGAGCAGCTGCAGCCGTACCGAGTGCCGCTGGCTCCGGAGCTGACCGCTGACATCGACGTCCCGTCGGATGCCGACCGCTGGCGCGCCAGCCACCAGTCCGCGACCGAGGGCTAGCCGGCCACCACCGCGAACGACTGGTCGGTCAGCTGCTCCGACTGCTCCCACAGCCAGCCTGCGCTGCGTGGGTCGCGCGCGTTGAGGCCCGGGGGCTCTCGTACCGGCCTGCCGCGGACCAGAAACCGAGGCCCGATGAGCTCTCCGCCGCGCAACGAGGGGTCGACGGCGGCTCGGAGCTGCGCCTCGGCGCCGGTCGCCGGACGCGTCGCGACTATCGGGGTGACCAGTCCGACCAGGCGGTCGGTGAGCCCCGGCTGCTGCTGTCGGGTGAACAGCTCGGTTGCCGACAAACCGGGATGGGCTACCACTGATGTCACCGTGGAGCCGGCTTGCCGGAGGCGACGGTCCAGCTCAAAGCCGAACAGCGCACAAGCCAGCTTCGACTGGGCGTACGCGGTCATCGCGTTGTACCGGCCACCCAATCCCAGTCCGGGGTCGAGAGGGCCGGCGATCCGGTGCGCGACGCTGGAGAGTGACACCACCCGAGGCGACTGCGCCTGGGTCAACGCCGGCAGCAGCTGAGCGGTGAGCGCGAAGTGGCCGAGGTGGTTCACCCCCATGTGCATCTCGAAGCCGTCGGTTGTCAGCTGACGGGTGGGCACCCGCATCAGCCCGGCGTTGTTCATCAGGATGTCCAGCGGCCCCTCCTCCGCGCAGCTGCGGGCGAATCGTCGTACCGAGGACAGGTCAGCCAGGTCAAGCTCGCTCACCCGCAGCCAGGCACCCGGATACGCAGACTTGATCTTCGCGGCGGCGAGTTCGCCCTTGGTGACGTCTCGTACAGCCAGCACCACCTCCGCACCAGCGTGTGCGAGTGCGCGGGCGGAGGCGAGGCCGAGTCCGGCGTTCGCTCCAGTGACGACCGCGCGCCGTCCAGTGAGGTCAGGAAGCAACATGCGCCCCACCCTACGGGCGGTTGGGGCCGACCCTCCGCAGCCGTCAGCCGATGAGCGGGGCGACGTGCTCGCGGTCAGCCAGCACCGAACCGCCCACCTGCTGCTCACTTCGATCCAGGCTCCACTCGGTGTGGAACGTCCCGTCGCTGTCGACCCGTCGATAGGTGTGGGCACCGAAGAAGTCCCGCTGGCCCTGGATCAGCGCGGCGGGCAGCCGCTCAGCGCGGATTCCGTCGTAGTAGGCGAGCGATGAGGAGAACGCCGGTGCCGGGATCCCGTTCTGCGCCGCCCCAGCGACGACCCGACGCCAGGCAGCCAGGCTGTGGCCCACGGCGTCGGCGAAGTAGTCGTCGGCCAACAACAGCGGAAGGTCAGCGTCCCGCTCGTAGGCTTCGGTGATCCGGTTCAGGAAGCGGGCTCTGATGATGCAGCCACCCCGCCAGATCCGGGCCATCGCACCGCGGTCGATGTCCCAGCCGAACTCGGCACTCGCCGCGGCGATCTGGTCGAACCCTTGGGAGTACGCGACGACCTTGGAGGCGTACAGCGCCTGACGGACGTCCTCCACGAACTCGTCGTTGTCCTTGATCGACCAGTCGCTGGTGTGCGCTGCGAGCTTGCCGCGTGCCGCCTCACGCTGCGGCACCGATCCGGACAGTGCCCGAGCGAAGGTCGCCTCCGCGATGCCGGTGATCGGCACACCCAGATCCAACGCATTCTGCACCGTCCAGCGACCGGTGCCCTTCTGCTCGGCGCGGTCCTGGACCACGTCGACGAAGGCTTCGCCGGTACGGGCGTCGACATGGCCCAGCACCTCCGCGGTGATCTCGATCAGGAACGACTCCAGGTCGCCCTCGTTCCAGGTCCGGAAGATCTTCGCGATGTCTGCAGCGCTCGCCCCGGTGCCCTGCCGGATCAGGTCGTACGCCTCCGCGATGAGCTGCATGTCGGCATACTCGATGCCGTTGTGCACCATCTTGACGAAGTGACCGGCACCGTCGGGCCCGACATAGGTGCAGCACGGCACCCCGTCAACCTTCGCGGAGATGTCCTCCAACATCGGGCCCAAAGTCTTGTATGACTCGCGCGACCCGCCCGGCATGATCGACGGTCCGTTGAGCGCGCCCTCCTCACCACCGGAGACACCGGAGCCGACGAAGTGCAGCCCGTGTGCTTTGAGCTCGGTCTCCCGACGGATCGTGTCCGGGAAGTGTGCGTTGCCGGCGTCGATGACGATGTCACCCTCCTCCAGCAGCGGCACCAGCTCCTCGATCACGGCGTCGGTCGGTCCACCGGCCTTGACCATGATCACCACCCGGCGAGGTCGCTCCAGCGACGCGACAAAGTCGGCCATGGACTCCGACGGCAGGAACGTACCCTCCGAGCCATGCTCGGTGATCAGCGACTGGGTCTTGGAGTTGCTGCGGTTGTGCACCGCGACGCGATAGCCGTGCCGGGCGAAGTTACGAGCCAGGTTGCGGCCCATTACTGCAAGTCCGGTCACTCCGATTTGCGCCAAATCAGCCATGGTGGGGGCTCCTTCACTGTCGTCTGCTCGTCACTGTCATTTGAGGGGAGAACACTTCGCCGCCACTGAAGCCGGACGGCGTCGCACGCGTCAGCGTATCGGGTTCTGCACGGGTGGATCGGATAGGATTCCGATCTCAACACCTGGTTCAGGGAAGGTATTGATGCTCCAACCACTCGGGATCAGCGCCGAGGCCGAAGCGGTCTACGTACTGCTTGCGCCCTTGGACTCGGCGACGCCCGGTGAGCTGGCCGACCTGGCTACCAGGGACGAGCAGCAGACCATCAAGCGACTGGAGGAGCTGCGCGACCTTGGGCTGGCCGCCGAGGTGGTACGCGGGCTGTGGCAGGCGTTGCCGCTCCTCGGCGTAACCAGCGCCCTCAGAACCCAACGGCTCACTGAGATCGAAACTGCGGCCGTCGCCGCCGAGTCGTTGCAGTCCCATCTGCTGCAGGCCAGCGAGTCCCACGCCGACAACATCAAGATCCTCGTTGGCCGAGACTCGATCCTGGCCGCACGCAAGGAGATCTGCAACGCGGCCAAGAGGGAGATCTGCGCCTTCGACAAGCCTCCCTACGTGCAGGGCAGGCCCAATGCCAATCCCGACAACCTCAGCGAGGAGGCGCCGGAATGGCAGGCGCTGGACCGAGGCGTCGCCTTGCGCGCCGTCTACCATCCGGGCTTTGACTCCGACCGGCTGAGCGAGCTGGCGCTGTTCGCCGCCAAGGGCGAGAAGTCGCGCACCGCCCCGGTACCCATGAAGGTGGTCCTGGTGGACTCCCAGGTGGCGCTGATTCCGTCGATGCGGTCCTACAGCCCTGGGCACGAGCTCCGGGCCTCGATCACCCGGCATCCGATGTTGGTCGAGGCTCTGCAGTGGTTGTTCGAGTCGGTATGGGACACCTCCGTTCCGATCGTCACCTCCGGTTACAGCGAGAGCGACCCACGTCGGAAGATGCTGATCTCTTTGCTGATGACGGGCGCCACTGACAACGCGATTGCCACCCAGCTGGGCGTCAACGTCAGATCTGTACGTCGCTGGATCTCTGAGCTCATGGATGAGCTGGGTGTTGGTACCCGGCTCCAGCTAGGAGCTGCGCTCGTCCGCAGAGAGGTTCTGCAGCGCTGAGTGCGCCACCGGGGCGCGGATAGCGGGCCCCAGTGCGCAGCCGAGACGACGAACTTCAGCCCAACCTGTTTCCCGTGATGCAGCAATGCCCGCGGTCCTTGGGGGGGACCGCGGGCATCGCCCAGGGGGAGGAGAATTCGCACGGAACCTCGGGGATAGTTCGGTACGAATCTGTTACATCGGCGCTGCAGACGCTCACAACATCTGCTTCGCCTCCGGGAACGTCAGGTATCCCGGCTTCCTTTCGGAAGATCTGTGTTTGTACCGCTGCCTGACCAGACTCGGCAATTCCTAGACGCCGTTGACCCACCTGACGCCGTTGACGTCGGAGTCAACACGATGCCCCACACCATTGACCCGCTTGACGCCGTTGACGTCGGAATCAACACGGTGCCCCACACCATTGACTCTCTGGACGCCGTTGACGCTGGCCTCCGCTCGATGCCCCCCACCGTTCACGGCGGCTTCCGTGGTGTAGGACCTGACACCGTTGACCGCAGCTGCGGACACTGGTGCCATAAACATGCCGGCCGACACCCCGCCAGCTACTACGGCTGCCCCCAAAAGCCGCACCACCCGGCGAACACAAAATCCTGAATGCATGAGTATTCCTTTCTCCTGGTGCCGGAAGACTTCCCGGGGTCCCCAACACCAACCTGACGTTTCTAATCACGAACTTACGCTGGATCAACCGGCATGACCTACTTCTGGCGTAGCCGCAAGTGGAAATGTCCTAAAGCGGACAAAAGAAATCGTTGTTCAGCGATAGCGGTCCAGGTTGATCCAGCAGGCCTCAGTGGGGAGTGCATCCCGAGCTGTCGAACCCG